>WRNH01000084.1 GCA_009776745.1 Endomicrobiia bacterium
ACATATCTTATATGAGAACAAGAGAAATAGGCATAGCGGCGGTTATGACAGGAGCCGGCAGAAACAAAAAAGAAGATCCAGTGGATCACGCGGCCGGTATTTTAATTCACAAAAAAACAGGCGATTATGTCAAAGAAGGCGAAGTTATTTCCGAACTTCTTTATAATTCTTCCGCTAACATCGACGAGGCGGCATTTATTATGTCTGACAGCTGTATAATATCGGACGAACAGACAAAAAGACCTGCACTGATAAAGGAAACATTATCCTGATGAATTTGGAAAAAGAAAGAAATTGGAAATTTTATCCGAATAATCCTCAGAAAACGGCGGAAATCGCCGGCGCGCTTTCCGTTCATCCTAAAATAGCCGCGGTTATGGTCAATAGAGGGATTGACAGCGTTGAACTTGCCGTTTCTTTTATGCACGGAGGAATAGAACAGCTTTACAATCCTTTTATTTTTCCTGATATGCAAAAAGCGGTTGAAAGAATTAAAAGCGCGATCAACGGCGGTGAAGCTATTTTGATTTACGGCGACAGAGACGTTGACGGGAT
This sequence comes from Endomicrobiia bacterium, assembly GCA_009776745.1. Classification (GTDB taxonomy): domain Bacteria; phylum Elusimicrobiota; class Endomicrobiia; order Endomicrobiales; family Endomicrobiaceae; genus Endomicrobium_B. Next base: position 556 of record WRNH01000084.1, read on the forward strand.
AACCGCGGTAAATGTTATGGTAAACACTATAAGAGAACTCGGCGGCAATGCCCAGTGGTACGTTCCGGCGGACGAAGGTTACGGCATACATAAAGATATTCTCACTAAATATGCGGCGGAAGGCGTTAAGCTTTTAATAACGGTCGATTGCGGCATATCCGCTTTTGAAGAGATAAAATACGCAAACGGGCTGGGAATTGACGTGATTCTTACGGATCATCACGAGCCGCCGTACGAAGGCGTTCCGGAAGCTTATGCGGTTATCAATCCGAAAAGCGCGGATTCTCCTTATCCTTTTAAAGATATTGCAGGCTGCACCGTGGCTTTAAAAACGGCGCAGGTTTTGATGACGGCATTTTCAAAAGAATACAATAAAGAGATAGTGATATGTTATGCTGAGCAGAAAGAGTCGGATTTTTCGGGTTTTTATGTAAAACTTAAAAACGATATTAATACGGGACAGGATTCTTTCTCCGGTATCAGCGGAATAAAAAGTATTTTTAAACAAGCTTCTAAAGTTTATACTAATAATAAAGAACTCAAGGATGCAGTCGTAAAAAATGACGCTTTGCTGAAAGACAGAATTGAAATCTTTGTCATTCATGATTTTGCCGGAGACGAGAATTTTGAAAAGAAAGTTTTGCGCAGCTGCAAAATCAAGAGAAATAACGAAGATTTGAGAATGAAAAAGTTTTTTAAGGATAATCTTGATTTATGCGCTTTAGGCACTATCGCCGATTCAATGCCTTTAATCGACGAGAACCGTATAATCGTAAAAAAAGGGCTTGAAATAATCGATTCAAATCCCAATGCCAGACCCGGGCTTGGGCTTTTGATTGAAGATACTCTTGTTTCAAGAAATATACAATATATAAATTCCAGATCTATTTCGTGGAATGTTACACCTATGTTAAACTCTTCCGGAAGAATGGGAAGAGGAATGCTTTCCGCGCAGCTGCTTATGACGTCCGACGCTTTTCAGGCAAAAAATCTTTATGCGGATATCGTCAAACTTAATGGTGACCGGAGATGGCTGCAGTCTGAAAATGTCGAACAGTTTAATCTTCTCTTAAACCGGCAATGCGATTTGAAACAAGATAAAGTGTTGATCGTAGACGCGGCAAATCTTGAGCACGGGGTTACCGGAATAGTCGCGTCGCAAATGGTGAAAAATCATATGAAGCCCGCGTTTCTTTTAATTTCAGACGGAAACGAGGCGATAGGCGCGGCAAGATCCGTACCCGGATTTGATTTGATAGCGGCTCTTGAGAGCGTTAAAGATATTCTTGTCAAATACGGAGGACACAGCCAGGCGGCGGGATTTACCGTATCGCACGCGAATATAGAAGAGTTTAAAAGAAGGATCAAAGAGCACGCGGAAAAACATATTGTTGATTTTGATCCGTGTGAAAGTATTGAAATCGACGGAGAACTTAAAATTTCGGATATAAGTCTTGATTTTTACAAACAACTGGACATTTTGGAACCTTTCGGGATGCAGAATCAGAGGCCTGTTTTTTGTTTGAAAGGCGTTTCTGTCACTGAAGTTGCGCCGTTCGGTTCTAAATACGAGCATGTAAAATTTAAGGTTTCGCAGCACGGCAGCAGAAATGTTCAGGCGGTTTTTTGGAATCACGGCGATTATTCGGAAATGTTGAGAAATGAAAACTTGGTGGATATTGCGTTTCACATGGACATCGTCGGCAGAAATGACAAACAGATCGCCCAGCTTTGCGTTATTGACGTGAAACCGACTTATTAGAATAAATAGATTGAAGAGTGAAAAGTGAAGAGTGAAGATAAGGAGTTTTCGCTTTGCGAAAACATGTAAATAAGTTTCGGCTCCCGATTTAGGCACTTGAGGGTAAACTCCGCCGAAACACAATATTTTCACTCTCCACTCTTCAATCTTCACTTTGCAGTTAAAAATTGGAGGTAAAAATGGCAGAAAAAGAAAGTTTGGCAAAGATTGCTTTTATCGGCGGCAGCGGGTTGTATGAAATCGACGGTATTGAAAATGTTGTTGAAAAAGATATCGATACGCCTTTCGGCAAGCCTTCCGACAAAATCGTGACAGGCGTGATAAACGGAATCAGCTGCGCGTTTCTTCCAAGACACGGAAGAGGCCATGTTCTTCTTCCTTCAGAGATAAACCAGAGAGCAAATATGTACGCTTTAAAATCAATAGGCGTTGAACAGATAGTGGCTTTTACCGCATGCGGTTCTCTGAAAGAAAAAGTAAAACCGAAAGATTTTGTTATTCCCGATCAGATTTTTGACAGGACAAAAAACAGACCGAACACTTTTTTCGGAGAAGGGATAGTCGCGCATGTCGGAATGGCAAGACCTTTCTGCGATGAAATAAGGGAGATCATACATCAGTCCGTTTACGAACTCGGCATAGAACATCATTTCGGCGGTACATATGTGTGCATTGACGGTCCTCAATTTTCGACTAAAGCCGAGTCCGAAGTAAACCGCCAGCAGGGTTTTTCCATAGTGGGAATGACTGCCGTACCCGAGGCAAAACTTGCAAGAGAAGCGGAGATGTGTTATGCGAATATATCGCTGGTAACGGATTTTGACGTATGGAAAGAAGGCGAAGAGGTCACCAATGATGCCGTAGTTGCCGCCGTTGCGGCAAATATCTCAAACAGCAGAAGAGTCATAAAAGATTTAGCCGCAAAACTTTCGCAGAGACAGGCAAAATGTTCATGCTGCGATTCGTTAAAATCTGCAGTCATGACGGCGCCGGAAAAACTTTTAATAAGTCCGACGTATAAAAAATTAGCGTTGTTTTTGGATAAATACTTTAACAAATAAAAGATGGGATGATGAGAAGCTGAGAAGATGAGTAACGGCAATACAAGACGGCAATTATAAAGCTGTTGCCCGACTTCTCAGCTTCTAAAATTATATGAAAGAAAAAAAATATATCAAACTTATTGAAGAAGCCAAGGCTGCGGCTAAAAACAGCCGCAGCAAGTATTCAAAATTTTCCGTCGGCAGCGCGGTACTGTGCGCAAGCGGCAAGATTTATAAAGGAACTAATATTGAAAACGCTTCTTACGGGCTTACAAACTGCGCGGAGCGGAGCGCTTTGTTTAACGCGGTCTCAGCCGGAGAAAAAAATATTGAAATTGTTGCCGTATGGACAAAAAGCGGCAGTGTTTTTCCCTGCGGCGCGTGCAGGCAGGTGATTTTAGAGCTTGCGCCTCAGGCGGATATAGTTGTCAACAAGAATGCCAAAGACATTATTGTTATAAATATAAAAGATTTACTGCCTTATTCTTTTTCAGGAAAAAACCTGAAAAGGGCAATTGCGAATTGCGAATGATGAATTGCGGATCGGTGAGTTTTTGCAGCGCGAAAACCTGATAATAAGTTTCAGCAGAGCCGAAACACACACATTTGTAATTGTTTTTAAAACAAATGAATAAAATCAAACTTCTTTCGGCATCAATTCTTTTATTCTTATCCTGCGCGGTTTTCGCTTCCGAAAACCGCTTGACGCTTGTTTCCGGCGACGGGCAAACGGGTATACGCGGCTATCCTCTAAAAAATGATTTTGTGGTAAGAATTACCGGACAAAATAATGAACCTGCCAAAAATATAAAAGTGGATTTTTCCATTATCAGGGCGAACAATGATAACAGTAAAAAAGGGTTAAGTAATTTTGAAGCGCCGCATGTTTATACGGATGAAGACGGATACGCCAGAGCGAAACTCATTTTAGGGAAAAACGCGCTTGACGAAATTATAGTCATGGCTTCGTCAGATGATGCTTCAGGCAATGTCGTGTTTAATTCCGTATCGTTTAATAAGAATTGGCTTCCGATGATGATTGTCAATATCGCCGGAGGACTTGCGCTTCTTCTTTTCGGCATGGCATTTATCAATAATGCTCTTCAGAAAGCCGCGGGACATAAGTTTCGTTCCGTCTTAACTTCTCTTACGTCATCAAAATTAAAAGGAGTTGCTTCAGGTTTTTTGATGACGGCTTTAAACCAGTCCAGCTCGGCGACAGTGCTTCTGATTGTCAGTCTTGTAAGCGCCGGACTTTTATCTTTTTTTCAGTCGATGTCAGTAGTGCTGGGAGCTTCCATAGGTTCTACGATTACCGGTCAGCTTGTCGCTTTCAGGCTTATTAATTTCGCGCTTCCGATAGTAGCTTTAGGTTTTTTTGTTTCTTTTGTTTCCGGAGGGAAAAGAATCTCGGAGATTGGCGACGCAATATTCGGCTTCGGTATTTTGTTTTTCGGGATGAAATTGATGTCGGACGCGATGGTCCCGGTAACGCTTAATCCCGTATTTTTGGATTTTATGGCGCAGATACAATCCCCGGTTTTCGGAATTCTTGCGGGGATAATGATAACTGTTATCATACAGTCCAGCGGTGCAGTGGTAGGCATTGTAATAGCTTTAGCGGCTACAAATGTCATTACTCTTAATCAGGCTGTATGCTTAGCTTTAGGTTCGCAGATAGGAACATGCATAACTGTTGTGATCGGTACGGTAAAGCTTCCTAGAAACGCAAAAAGAGTAATGATATGGCAGGTTGTCCAGCAAACCTTGGCCGTAATCCTTGTATTTCCTTTTTTGCAGTGGATATCCGTTAACGGGGAGGGCGTATGGTTTATTTTCGTTAAACGGTTTACAAAAACTTTCTTTTTTACCGAAGATATAGGAAGACAAATTGCGATGTCGCATACTTTAGTTGCCGTATTTAATGCGGCAATAATGTTTCCGGTATTGAAATATCTCCAAAAAATGATATTTTTCTTTTATCCGTTTAAAAACTCGGAAATTGCGTTCGGAACAATTTACATAGATATTAAGAATGTGGAAAAAAATGCCGATAAGGCTCTTGAATTTTCAAAGAAAGAAATCCAAAGGCTTGCCGAGTTTGTGCTCGACATGCTTAAATTTTCCATTAAAGCCCTAAAAACAAGAAACATAGAAATCCCTGAAAGCATATCATACAAAGCCATGAAAATAGATTTACTCAGCAAAGAGATAGTTCCTTATATTGCCAAAGTAGGGCAAAAAAGACTTAGCGAGCAGCAGTCTAAAACAGAAATTGAACTTTTGTACATACTTTCGGATTTGGACGAAATTTCCGACATTATAGACAGAAATCTTATGCATATAGCCAGAAAGAAAATAAGGGGTTATTCGAGGTTTTCAGACGAAGGGATTGCCGATATCAAAAAAATTCACGCTGCCGTTTATGACAATCTTGCAAAAGCAATCAATGCCTTTAACACAAATGATGCAGGGCTGGCAAAAGAAGTTTCGGATTCAAAACCCGCGGTAAGAATTTTTGTAGCAGAACTCAGGCAGAAACATATTGCAAGACTCCACGCCAATCTTCAGGAATCAATAGAAACTTCCGGACTCCATATGGATATTTTAGACCAGTACACCAGAATAAATTCAATTATCTGCGATATCGGCAGGATACTGTCGCAGAAGTGATCAAGAACAATTAACGGCAAATACGGACAACATAAAAAATACGGCTTTACGGAAGCCGGATTTTTTATGTTGTTTTTAACTATTGACTGCTTTTAAAACGGCGTTTCCGAATTCATCCGAGACTTCCGCAGCGTTTGCAGTTATTATGTTTCCGTCAATTTCTAACGGATTTCCCGTGTAATTCGCGCCGCCTTTTACTAAAGCTTCTTTTCCGTCGGGAAAAACAGTGGCTGTTTTTCCTTCCAGCACTCCGGCATTTGCGAGAATTGTAGGCGCGATGCATATTGCGGTCGTCGGTTTGCCTGAAGCAAAAAAAGTTTTAGCAAGGTTTAAGGCTGCCGGATTTTCAAAAAATACGCTTGCTCCGGAGCCGCCTACATAAACTATAGCGTCAAAATCGTCAGGATTTACTTCGTCTACGGTCATATCGCTGACTGTTTTCATGCCGAATCTTCCGGATATTTCGCCTTTTTTTGTGCTGGCAGTAACTACTTTTACTCCTGCGCTTTCAAGAATTTCTTTAGGTTTTGCGTACTCTTCATCCCTGAAAATTTCCGGAGCTGTTATAAAAACAACTTTTTTCATAAAAATCCTTTTAACGGCTAACTACTCCCGACTCTCTGCCTCATTTATCTTTCAATAACTATGCTTTTTATTATTACCGGATTAATGGGTTTGTCTGAAAAATCGACTTCGGTTCTTGCGATTTTTTTAACTAATTCCATTCCTGAGATGACCTGCCCGAAAATCGTGTGGTTTCCGTTTAGCCACGGCGTTGCAGCTTCGGTTATAAAAAACTGCGAGCCGTTTGTATTCGGGCCGGCGTTTGCCATTGCAAGTTTTCCGGGTTTATCAAATTTCAGGCTCGGATCTATTTCGTCTTCAAACTTATACCCAGGGCCGCCTGTTCCCGTTCCTAACGGACATCCGCCCTGAATCATAAAATCAGGTATAACTCTGTGGAATACAAGTCCGTCATAAAATTTTTGTTTTACTTTTTTGCCGGTTTTCAGATCGGTAAACTCTTTTGTTCCTTCCGCAAGTTCTACAAAATTCGCGACAGTTTGAGGCGCTTTGTCCGGAAAAAGCTCAATAGTAATGTTTCCCAACGATGTTTCAATAACTGCGTTCATTCTTTTTGTCTCCTTGGTTATTATTTGAGTCTGTTCTGCGGAAACTTCTTCAACCGTTTGCGCGATCTGTTGATGCGGTACGCATGCCGCAATTAAAAACATTGGTAATAAAGGTATAAATTTTTTCATGTACTGATTATACAATTCTTATGTTTTTTTTGCAATCCCGCCGGTCTTCGGCCGAAGATAGACAGATGTATTGTAACGTCCGCAGCCGTTCCGCGCCTCTGTGCGTCCATGCGTCAGACCATGACAAACGCATGAAAAAAATGTCTCGTCGAGACCGCCCTCACCCTGCCCTCTCCCTGACAAGGGAGAGGGAGAACTACTTCGACGGAGAGCAGATCTCATTTTAGTTTTCATGCGTTTGTCGCGTGCGTCAGGCATATAAGGTTTATTTTCTTTGCAGTAAGTTGTATACTATATGTCATTGTAAGAAATAACGATAAAGAGGGAATATGAAACTTGGCATTGTGGGGCTCCCGAATGTCGGGAAATCGACATTGTTTAATGCGATCACAAAAGCAGGGGCGGAAGTCGCGAACTATCCGTTTTGCACGATAGATCCTAATGTCGGCGTTGTGGCCGTTCCGGACAAAAGGTTAGATTTTCTTGAGAAGCTTTATCACTCAAAGAAGAAAGTTCCTGCGGCAGTGGAGTTTGTTGACATTGCCGGACTTGTTAAAGGCGCTTCAAAAGGCGAGGGGCTGGGCAATCAGTTTTTGGCGCATATAAGGGAAACCGCGGCGATAGTTCACGTTGTAAGATGTTTTGAAAGCGGCGATATTACGCATGTTATGGGCGGAGTGGATCCTTTGAGAGATATTGAAATTATTGATACGGAACTGATCCTTGCCGATATGGAAGCCATGGCAAAAAAACTTGAAAGGCTTGAAAAAGGCATAAGGCTTAACGATAAAAAAATTCTTGCCGAAAGAGAGCTTGCCGTGAAAGTTAAAGTTCATCTGGAGGCAGGAAACCCAGCAAGAACTTTGAGTCTGACTGATGATGAAAAATTGCTGTTAAAAGAGTTTTTTCTTATAACGGCAAAGCCGGTTTTATACGCGTGTAATCTTTCGGAAAACGATCTTCCGGGCATGGAAAATAAATATACGAGAATTGTTGAAGACAAAGCAAAAAATGAAGGCGCTCAGGCGATACCTATCTGCGCCAAGATTGAAGCCGAACTTTCGGAGCTTTCAGAAGGCGATCAGGAAACATTTCTAAAAGATCTTGGCCTTACGGAACCCGGTCTTAACCGTTTGATAAGCGCGGGATACTCTCTTTTGGGGCTTGCGACATTTCTTACCGCCGGAGAAACCGAAGTGCGCGCGTGGACGATAAAAAAAGGATTTCTCGCTCCTCAGGCTGCCGGCGTTATTCATACGGATTTTGAAAGAGGTTTTATCAGGGCCGAAGTTATGAGTTATGACGACTTATACAGGCTTGGAAACGAAAAGGCGGTAAAAGACGCCGGACTTCTCAGAAGCGAAGGGAAAGATTATACGGTTAAAGACGGAGATATAATAGAGTTCAGGTTTAATGTTACAAAATAGTTTTGACTGCAAAGAATAATTAGAGTCTGTCGACACATATTACGCGTATGCGTTTGGCCAAAACAAGCCCAAATGCAAGGCGCGACAACTAAGTTGTGACGAAGCCAATAGCGGGACTATTGATAGGAACCGCAATGCCGCAGTTGGGTTTGTTTTGACTAAACCCCAAAGGGGCTGCGGCAGCTTTTTGGTAAATCTTAGCAGCGCATGTGCGTAATATATGTCGACAGATTCTAGACAGATAAAGGCTTTTTGCCGTCATTGCAAACGGAAGCGAAGCTTCCGGAAGAAATAGCAGAGTTTAAATGAAAATTAAAATCATACCCGTAGAAAATCAAGAGTTAATTTTATTGACTGAAAAAATCGCGTTTGAAATTTGGCGCGAACATTATGCGTCTATAATAACTTCCGAACAGATTGAATATATGCTGGAAAAATTTCAATCGGCGGAGGCGATTGCCGGACAAATGTCGGAAAACGGTTATAAATATTTTCTTGTGAACGATAATTCCGGCGGCGTAAACGGATATTTTGCGGTATCCGGACAGGAAGAAAATCTTTTTTTAAGTAAATTGTATATTCATAAAAACAGCAGGGGAAAAGGTTTTGGGAAAGCTTCGCTTTCATTTATAAAAGATTTTGCTAAAAAAAATAACTATAAATATATTTGGCTCACGGTGAATAAAAATAATCTGAATTCGATTGAAGCTTATAAAAAAATGGGTTTTGTTATTGATTGCGAGATAAAACAAGACATAGGAAACGGTTTTATAATGGATGATTATAAGATGGTTTTAGCGATGGCGCCGCAGGCGTCGTCATCAGCCCGGGCAGCTCAGAAGTTCAGAGGCGAGGGGTAAGCAGTATGCGAAAGCATAGCAGTTTTTCATTCTTAATCGGGTATCTCTAAAAACCAAATTTTGTCATACCCGTGAAAACGGGTATCCATGCAGCTTTTAAATGTGTCCGACGATAACGACAAAAGCCTGTCCCCGAGTGTTATTAGGGCGTGTTGACACATATAACGCGCATGCGTTTGGCCAAAACAAGCCCAAATGCAAGGCGCGGCGACGAAGCAATAGCGAGACTATTGATAGGAGGCGCAACGCGGCAGTTGGGATTGTTTTGGCCAAACCCGAAGGGCTGCGGCAGCTTTTCGGCAAATTTCAG
>WRNH01000085.1 GCA_009776745.1 Endomicrobiia bacterium
GACTTATTGGACTCGGGGCATCGGAACTTGCGATAAAAGAGTACGAATGGTTTCTTCAGACGGTTGCCGGCGCCTATACCGAAGAGTTGGCCGATTTTATCGCACGGAAACAGTTTGCCGCTATTTCCGCCGACAAAACAAAAGCCGCAGATTTCGGAATAAATACCGATAATACGTTCGATATATGGGATTTTGTCGGCGAAAATTATTCCGTATGGTCTGCTTCCGGACTTCCGCTTGTGCTTGCCATAGGATATGAGAATTATAAAAAATTTCTTACCGGCGCTTATGAAATGGACAAACATTTTATCAATACGGATTATGAAGATAATATTCCCGTTCATCTTGCCATGACATGGCTTTGGAACAATAATTTTATGAAATTCGCCGGCCACGCGGTTGTACCGTATGGCGAAGATCTTGAGCTGTTTCCGAAATACGTACGGAATCTTATAACAAGCCTTAGCAGACGCGCGGATGTTTTCGGCAATATAATCGATGAATATTCTACAGGGCCGGCTGTTTTAGACGAATCAGGGACGAATAATGTTCCCGTAGACGGTATTGCCTTTTTGAAATCTTCATGGCAAAAACTTGCCGAGCAAAGCGGAAACACGGGGCGCATAGAGACGGAAAGAGATAATCAAGCCGCGCTTTTTGGGAATTTTATGGCGCGAATGCAGTTATTGGCTTTTGGAATACCGGAAGAAGGAGTAAAAAGCGAAATAGAAAAAGAAAAAAACAGATTATCGCAGGAAATGCGGAATGCCGGCAGGCCGGAACAAGAAATAAATGAGGCTATGGCCGATCTGGACAGGCTTGCAGGGCAAATGTTTTTTGACGGCAATATACCGTCCACGGCTATTATTATTGACGAGCTTACTCCCGAGAACCTCGGAAGTCTTATGGCTCTTTACGAACACATGATAATGGCTATGTCAATAATATTGAGAGTAAACCCTTATGACGATCAAACAGGCAGAGATTTCAAAAAGTCAATCGCAGGCAGATTTTTAGATGCTGTTAAAAGCGCTGCCGTAGAAACAATTGATCTTCCCGGACATTTTATGAAAATATTTGTATCTGCTGAAAAAGCCGTGCCTGAGCAAACGGCAGAAAACGAACGATCCGGTTCAGCAATAATGGAGCATAATCTTCCGAAAGTTTTTGCGTGGCTTGCCGGAGGAAATTCAGCGCTTACCGCAGCCTTAAAACTTGCTTTGATAGAATTTTTCCCTTCAATTTTCAGCGATTTTGCAGGCGGACATAGAGAAAAAGACAAAAAAACGGCTGCTGTATTTGAAATGTTTGCTGCGTCTGCGGCAGCGGCAGGCGTGTTTGCCGTGATGGCTGCCTTGCTTTTGCCGGTAAGTTCTTCGGCGATTATTATGACGGCGGCTTTAAGCATGCTGGGAGTTTTCTTGACAAATATAACCGTTCATGTGGCGGTTGATTATAAATATATAAGGAAAATCGCTCAGGATATCGATAGTCTGGAGACGATTGAAACAGATCGAGCTCGTATCAGTAAAGAAGAGAATCTTGAGGTATTTATAATCAATGAGCGTCCTGATAATGCGCCGAAATACGGTTTTATAAATACCGGATTTAGTGCCGACGGGCATATCATATGGCTGAGCCGGAAAACGGGCAAAACGGTGCTTTTTGCCGAAAATGCCGAATTCAACAGCATTGCCGCGGAATCAGACAGCATAATACCGGTAGTGTTAAACAAAAAAGGCGCAAATTTTGAAATATCCCCGATTGCCGTTGACGATGATCCTCTCGGTTATATGAAAGATGTGCAATATCTTGACGGGCTTATAGTTGTTCAGAGAAGTTATTATGACAATATTTTAAAGTTATCGGGGTATGATGCTAAAATGGCCGGCGAAAAGATAAGGGATGCCGCCGAAGCTGAAAAATCCGCTTTTGCTCATGACTGCATTATGGATTTAAGCAATATTGCGCCGGATAAAATCCGGAAAGCGATAGAGGCGTTTAATAAATCAGGGAATAAACAAATAGCCGTTCCATATGAATTCTTTGCTAAACAAAGCCATATGCCTGAACGTGAAACAGTGTCCGCTATAGTAGGTAAGATCTCGGAGAACGGCACAAGGGTTTTTGCCGTAGCCGATGAAGTTAATAAAGGTTTTGAAGAAGTTATGCTTAGATACGGTTTTGCCGGATATATTATTGCAAAAGACGGCAAAGTTAACGTTAAAGATTTTTATGCGACAGCCGATAACAGAAATGTGAGCGAAATAAAAGATTTTAACACTACTTACGAGATGCTGGCGATGATAAATAATGCTGAGCCGGATTCGGTGAAATTAGTCAATATTGAAAAATATCTCGATCTGCTTACTTCCGAAAGAGATATAGACTATAGGGTCAAAGAACTTGTGGGAGTGTTCGGAAGCAAGGCGTTTAAATTTTTTATGTCTAAATCCGAAATGACGGCAGAACATGCGGTAAATACCGCGCTGGAATATAAAATGAGCAATATTCCTTCTCTGGGAGCCTATGATTTTACGGAGATTACGGAAATTCTTAAATCGGGAGCATCCATAGACGGCGTTGACAAACTTGCGGCAAAACTGAAAGTTTCAGGCAATCCCGGATTGACGGTATTCATGACAAGGATTGAACAAAACGCGAAAGATCCGGCAGACGTTTCAAAAATTCTTGAAATAAAGTTTGCTTTTCTTAAAACGATTGCGCAAAAGGCAAAAGTAAAGGCTGATATTTATGACGATAATGTCGTCGGACTGAAGGATAAAAACCTTGAAAGATACATGACTCTGTGCGCTCTGTCCGGATATGACATTGATAATGTTTTTATATCTGATTTTGAAAAGAGCGCAGACGGCATGAAAGCGGATGCGGCTTATTCGTATGCTGCGGCAAGGGCATTAAGTCTTGTCGGAGAAAAAGCTGAGGCGGCGACTATGTATGAGTTCCTGCGTAAACATGCCGACAGAGAACGTAAAATAACCGCCGGTCAAAATAAGCCTATAGACGCAAGGCTTGTAGCGGAAATATTGAAAGCCGCATAATTATAAGACGCCGTTTATGGCGAGGAATAATTTTATAATGAAAAAAATTATATCAATACTGACTTTAACTGCGTTTTTAATTTCTTCAGCGGGGTATGGGATTCCGGCATACTCCCAATCATCCGTGTTTTCCGCAGCAGGCAATTTTGCTTTATCAAACACGCCGCAGAATAATTTTTCAGATATGGTATCGTCTTCTCTGGGCAAAGTGACCAATCTGAAAATTTTTGACGAAAATCAAATAATCATAAACATTCAGGATCTGCATTGCAACCCGGATACTCAAATTAATATATCCGGTATTTTGGGTGAACTTTCGGAAAAGTATAAAATAGATAATATTTTTGTTGAAGGCGGCTACGGCAATGTAAATACGGATTGGCTGTCAGTCGTAGCAAATGGCGAAGACAAAAAACAAATAGCTTTAAGCCTTGTAAATAAAGGTTTGCTTACGGGAGCGGAATATTTTTCGATAATAAACGGCAAGCCGGACATATTAAAAGGAATTGAAGATGAAAAAACGCATAGGGAAAATTTAAGAAGGCTCAGCGAAATTCTTTCCTCCGGTGATTTTATTCTGAAAGAAATCAAGCCTATGGAAAAAGAAATAACAAAACTGCAGAAAGAATTTACGGGCGTAAAAATAAGGAAATTTAACGAAATTACAAATAAATACAATAAAGGCGAAATAAGCATGAAAAAGTACTACGCCTTTTTTGAAAAATATATAGATACGGTAAGCAAAAACGGAGATAAGTACAATTTGACCGTAAGAAAAAGCATATCAAAATATCCGAATGTTTCGGCTTATGTCAGTCTGCAGATTTTAAGCAGAAAAATCAATCCGTCAAAAGTTCAGCGGCAAATAGAAATTTTGTTGAATCAATTAAAAAATACGGTTTCTTACAGTAAATATAAAGTTCTTACGGAAAAAATAAACAGCCGCGGCTTTTATTTTGATCTTGCCGGCATATTGGAAAGCGAAAATATAAAATTGGATTACAGATTTAAAGATTTTATTCTATTTTTAAATTACATAAATTTTGAAGATAATTTAGACGCGGAAGGATTGTTAAATGAAGAAAAAAAACTGCAGGAAGACGTGCGGATGGCGTTTAGCCGGGATACGGACGAATATGAAATAGCTTTTTTGACTAATTTTTATCAGTATTTTAAAGATTATTTAAATACGTCCTTAACGGAATCGGATTATAAATATTTTAAAGAAAACATTGATGAATTTAAAAGAATTTATATCAAATACGCGGGTTACGATGATCCATTTTCGGGTTTTGAAAAAATATTTAGTTTGCTGGACGATTATTATGAAACGAACGTAATAAGGGATGATATATTTATAGAGAGGATGCATAGAGGCATAGACGCTTTGAAGCATGGCAAAGATAAAAATGTGTCGGTTGTAATCGCAGGAGGATTTCATTCCGCCGAGATCTCCAGAAGATTAAGCGAGCAGAAAATATCTAATATAACGGTAATGCCTAATGTCGCGGACTTGGGAAACAGCCAAAAGATTTATGAAGTTCTTGTCAGGCTGCAATCGTCACGTCCTGTCATTGCCGGAAGCGGGTCTGCGCCTTTAGCTCTGGGCGGAGCCGAAGGAGATGAGGCAATCCAGGCTGCCGATAAAAATATAAAAGATGAAAACGGATTGCCGCGGGATTTTGTCCGGCGCAGTGACGGCAATGGCGCCGCTGTTTCCTTGGCTCTTACTGTCGGCTCTCCCGAAGCTAAAATTGAGCATAAAGACGGCGTTTATTCCGCGGATATCAACGGATTACATTTGACGATTATCCAAAATCCTAAAACAAAACAATGGGAAGTTAACGGATTTGATTTAGATAAACTTGAAAAAGAATTAAATAAGGATGAAATTGCGGATGGAGTCCGCAATGACAGAATTTTTATCAAGCGTTTTCTGGAAAACATAAATTTGGTTTTCTCTTTAACGCCGGCAGAACTTGAAAAAAGTCTTTCAAAACTTTCAGCCGCACAAGTTCCGAGAATAATGAATTATTTAAATCCTCAGTTTGACGGCTTAAAATATTATTATTCGCAGCTTGTAAACTCAATAATGATAAACCCGCAAATCAAACTTAAAAATATTTTGGGTTATAAAGAATACGGATCTGCGGTTTTGGAATATTATAAACAAAGGAATTTTTTGATAATAGCCGCGGAAAACGGAGATTTGGATGCATATGACGCGGCGTATAAAGAGATGTTTAAACAAGCCGGCATTGTAAAAAAAGCCTTTGATGATAAAAAACTTGACCTTGAAACGCTGTTTAAAGTTTTGCAGAGAGACGGGCATTTAAAAGAATTTAATCTGGAAATGTGTCCCGGAGTGTTCAGTCCCGGGGTATGGACTGAAATATTAAGTTCCGCAGGAGAAGAGTTTGAAGAGAAACATTATAAATGGATAGAAGAAGCTGCGGATAATTTGATTGCGGCTTTTCCTAAAGAGCAGCAGCCGAATATTAAAGAAATAAGAGAAGAACTTATACGAAATGTTACGGCTCATAGCGGTAAAAAGCAAATTTTTTCCGTTGATTTTTTTAATCAAATCAGTCCTGACAGAGAAGTTTGGATCGCTTCTTTAAAAGAAGCGGCAAAATCAATATTGTATAATGCGGATTTTGAATTTTTCGGCAATTTTGCTTATACCCTGCCGGCTCCGGTTTCAACTATAGTTATGCATTCCGTAGACGATGAAGAATCGTTTAAAGCCATATTAAGCCATGAATTTATACACGCATTAGCCAATAAAAACAAAGTCGGCATTTCTGTTTTTGTGGAATTTTTAACGCACGGCGTAAATTCGGTTTTATATGATTCGACTCATAAAACCGATGATCAAAGTAATGCCATTTTTAAAATTGCCGAACAAGAAGCAAATATAAAAGACGAAAACGGATCGGCGCGTTTCACCGGAAATGACAATATATCTTTTCAGGAACTTACGGGTTTTGCTTTAGAGATTATTGTTTCCCATTGGCAGGAGTTCGGGTTTTCAACGCCGGAAGAGGCATTATATTACAGATTGAATGCGAATGCGTCAGATGAAATGTTCCAAAGAATTTTAGGGCAAATTTTAGGCGGCGTAATCTGGGCAGGCACAAAAAATATTTCCGGCGATAAACAAAGGCAGCAGGAATCTTTAAGGCAGGTTATTGCTTGGGGGCAAACGGTATTGTCCGAAGAACTTAAAGACATTCCTTTGTTCAGACCCGATATTGTCCGCAGAAACAAGATAATAGACGATATAGAACCCGTTTTTGAGGCGAACGGAATTTCTTTGGCTGAAAAAACAAAAGAAAATTCTCAAGATGACGACTTTTTATTATTTTCTTTATCTGCCGACGGAAAAACTTTATATTACACGCCGGTTTTATTGGATTATCCCGATGAGGAAACGGCAAAATCTTTATTTTTGGAACAAATACTGCCTATGATATTTTCACGGAAAATAACTCCGGAAAAAGAATTTAACAATTCAAGATTTTTGCTTTTGCTGTCTTCTTTGGAATTGATAAGGACAAGAAACGGAAAAATTTCCGATGAAATAAACAGGAAACTGATCGATTTATTGTATCCCAATCCGGAAATGCCGGCGGCGAAAAGAATAATGTCCGAGAAATCTTTATTCACCCAGTATATCGAAGGCATATTGTTTATGGCAAGAACGGGGAAAACAAAAGATCCGAGAATTGAAAATAAAGACGTTTTAAAAGCGTTGAATAAAACCAAAAAGCCTATTGAAAAAATTAAGCTGGCGGCGGATTCCGCAGAAGTTTATGAGATAATAAAAAATGAAATTTGGACTGAATTGGCGGAAATTATAAAAAAGTCGGAAGAATATTTAAAACAAAAACGTTTGGAAGAACTTGCGAGGAAAAAATTTGAAGAAGAAGAAAGGCAAAAAATATTTGAAGAATTCCAAAAACAAATACAAGAACAGAAAGGCCAGCCTCAAAGCGGCCGGCAAAGCGGACAGCAAGTCAAAGGGCAGTGGCAAAGCGGGAAAGGGCAATCGAGTCCGGAACAGCAGGCGCAAATTCAGGAAAAATGGAATAAACTCACGCAGCAGCAGAAGCAGCAGCTTCAGCAGGAAGCTTGGGACAGCATGACAAAGGATCAGCAGGAAGAGTTTATGCATAATCTGCAAGATCAGCTTCAGCAGGAGATGCAGCGGCAGTTAGGTTCTCAAAGCGGAAGCGCGGCGCAGCAGGGACGGCAAAGATCCGGGCAGGAAGGGCAGCAAACCCAATACGGCAGAATGCAGGGACAGGCTGATAAAGCGAAAGAAAAATCTCAGGATGTCGGACAAAGCATTGAAGAAATAAACGAAACTATAAAGAAATTGCAGGAAGAAATATCCAAGCTTGAACAGTCAGCCAAAGACATAAGAGATAAAAGCGGAACCGGAAGCATGGGGCAGGCTCAAACTGATGCTCTTGAAGAATTGTCCAGACAGCTTGATGAGAAAAGCCGCGAATTAAAAGACGAAATATCTTCTTTGCAGGGCGATACCGGAAAATTAAAGCAGCAAAGCGATAATTTGTCTGAAAATGCCGCCGATAAATATAAGCCTCAGTCCCAAAGCGGAGTATCGGACGCTTCTAAGGATCTATACGACAAAGGCAAAGAGCTGTCAGGACAAGTTTCGGAATTTAACGATAAAATGAAAGGCCTGCGCGAAAAAATTAAAAGATTGCAGGAACTGATAAATAAAAACAATACGCCGGCGCAAAGAGGACAGAGTTCGCAGGTTGAAGAACAAGCTAAAGATTTGCAAAAAGCTTCGGATGAAATACAAAAGACAAATCAGGAAGCTCAAAACTCTTTGGAAGAACTGCAGCAGCAGTTAGAGCATTTTAAAGGCGAAGTTCAGCAGCTGCAGCGGCAATTGCAGCAAGAGATGGAAGGTGAAGGGCAATCAGGTAAAGAAAAGCCTCAGACGGGCAAGGCGAGCCCTCCTCCTCAAAGCGGTCAAAAAAGCCGGAGCGGTTTTCCGCAACAATCTCAAAGCCAACAACAAATGTCTTCAGAAGCTCAAAGCATGTGGGACAATTTTGCAAACCAAGCCCGGCAGCGGACAGGACAATCTTCCGGCGTTCAGCCTAGAGGAAGAGGAAGATCCGTAGATTTGACGGATAAAATACAAGATACATCTTTTACCGATGAAAGCGATTTGCGTGAAATGCGTAATTTATTCGGTCCTTTGGAAGATTCTGCAAGAGAACTCCGCGATGCGATTTTGGAACATATTGCAAAAACCGAAGATACCGAATATCTGGAAGGCATGGATCAGGGCAATGATTTAAGCGACGATTTATCCCAAATTATAACGGGCAAAATATTCAAAAGAATTTTAGTTCCCGGAGAAAGCAGACACAGAATGATTTTTGTTATAGATACTTCCGGATCTATGGGAAGTTATGACCATAAATCTTCAACAATGCATTTCGTATTAAACGTTTTAATGACAATGCTTTTAGCTCTCAGAGACATGCCGGGCATAGAAGCGGGCGTTATGGCTTATAGCGCTGATGAAGAAAAAATGCTGATGCCCGTTACCGAAACTTACTCAGCTCTCAATGAACGGGTTATTTACAATATGTTTAATGCTTTGAAAGACGGCAAAGGAGGTACAAACGACGTTGATACAATAGCGAAAGCCGTTGAAATAATCACGGAAGACGACAACAATATTTCTAAAACGATTATAAATTTATCCGACGGAGGCGGGCAAGGAGCGGANGCCGCAAACGATTTATATGAAAAATCTGCGGATAAAGGCATATTATTTGTAAATTACGGCATAGGTTCTTACAGCTCCCAAGTAATAGTACAATGGACTCCGAGAGAAGAAGTAAAAAAAATATATTCAGACGATATTATGCCTATTGCCGAAGTTTCCGGCGAACAAGAATTGCAGGATAAATTAAAAGAACTTGTTATAAAAATTGTGAAACCCGAAAGAGATACGATAGCGTTCGGAAGACAGGTTGAAAAGCTGGTGTTTTCCATTATTGATATTATTGAAAACCCTATTTTCAGCGCGTACATGGGTCTGACTGCGAAATTTATAGTTAGACAAATAAACAAAGACGCGCAAGAAAAGAATTACAAATCCGTTTCGAATTATTTAAGCGCGAAAGGGATAATGCAAAAAGTTTTGCCTTGGCTTTTTAAAGGCATGCATGATCACTGGATATTATCTCTTGAAGAGCTGGAAGATTATCAGGAACTTTTACCTGCGGAAAACAAAGATTATTCAATAACGGTAAGCAAAGCGCCTTTAAGCCTAATAGCACCGGATCCTCAAAATTTTATTTTAGCCTCAGTATCGGCAAAAGCCGACGGTAAAAAAGAAATAATAATTCATAAATCGATTTTAGCTCATATAAAAGCCAACGGTCCTCCAGCATCGTTTAACGGTTCAAACGCCGATTTTATTAACTTGCTTATACGCCACGAACTTGAAGAATTTGATTTTGTGTCGCAGCGCAAAGGCAATTACGAAGATTTTCATAGATCAACGGAGCAAGAATACCAATCTTTATTTGAGCTTGCGGATTTAATGTTTGCCCAAAGCGGCGAAGAAAATCCCGCCGATATTTCTTATATAAACAAAAACGGGAAAAGATATTTAAGG
>WRNH01000086.1 GCA_009776745.1 Endomicrobiia bacterium
TTTAATTATTATTAATAATGTTTGCAAGCAGTTTTATGTTCAAAGATCTTTTTCTCAGGCTTAAATTATCTATCTTTCTTGTGGGTTGATGACATTATATTTTGTATTTTGTTCCAGTTTTCTTTGGAGCTTTCAAGCTTTATTTCAATCACGTTTTTTTTATAATTTTTCTCTTTAACGTTTGAAAGCTTGTACAGCTGCGGAATTATATCCTGATTTTCATAATCCAGCTTTATTTTGTAAAGAGAATGACTCGGAATAACTTTTTCTTCGACGGCTTTAAGAAGAGCCTGCACGCCTTTCATATTTTTAGCCGAAATAATATAAGAATCGTCGGACTTAAGCGAATTGAGCAAATACGGATCGATCTTATCGGCTTTATTGTAAACGTTGATCACCGGTATTTTGTCCGCGCCTATGTCTTTTAAGACGTCACAAACGGTCTTTATGTGCTTGTTTTTATCGGGGTTTGACGCGTCTATTATATGCAGAATACAGCTTGCCCTTAAAATTTCTTCCATAGTCGATTTAAATGCCGCTACCAAATCATGGGGCAATTTATTTATAAAACCGACGGTATCTGTAAAAAGAACTCCTCTTCCGCCTGGCAGTTTAACTTTTCTCGTTAAAGGGTCAAGCGTGGCAAAAAGTTTATCGTCGGCATATATATCGCTTTTTGAAAGATTTTTTAAAAGCGTTGATTTTCCGGCATTTGTATATCCGATTATCGCGACTTCAGGCAAATCGGAGTTTTTGCGGCTGCCTCTTTGAATGTCTCTCCTGCTTTTAATTTTTTCAATTTCTTTGTCTAAGGAAGCGATCCTGTCTCTAATGATCCTCTTGTCGCTTTCGATTTTTCTCTCGCCGGGACCTCTTCTTGTTCCTATTCCGCCGGTCTGGCTGTCGAGATTAACGCCCTGATTTGCAAGCCTTGCGCTTTCATAAGCAAGTTCGGCGCGTTCAACCTGAAGCTTTCCTTCTTTTGTTTTTGCCCTAAAAGCAAATATGTCCAAAATAACCCGCGTTCTGTCTATAACGCGCGTTTCCATTATTTTTTCAAGGTTGCGCTGCTGTATGGGCTTAAGCTGCTCGTCAAAAATAACGCCGTCGGCTTTGACCGTTTCAACAAGTTCTTTGATTTCCAGAGCCTTGCCTCTGCCGATAAAATACGCGGCGTCGGGAACATCTCTTTTTTGTACGGATTTCCCCAAGCTTACCGCGCCGGCAGTCAAGCATAAACTCTCCAGTTCATCAAGAGAATTTTCAACTTCAAGCTTAGTTTTATCTTTTGTCCGAAGCCCTGTTAAAATTACTTTTTCCATAATAACAGATTTTATAATATTATGATTTTTTTTACAAACGCGCGACTAAAAACGTATTCAAATTTCAAGCATAAAATAATCACGGTTAAAACGATTTTTCAGAATTGTTTAACATTATGCAATTACAAAAATCCGCCTGCAGAGCAATTTAAAACAGTATTATCAAAATATAAGTATCTAAAATAATACTTTTACTTGAAAATATTTTTACAATTTTATACAATAGTTTCCATATATGAAACTGTAATGTTTTATATAAAACAGATATCGGCGCAGATATCTGAAAAAAATTATTTGGAGGCAGTTATGGTAAAGAAGGCGGCTGTTTTATTTTGCAGCATCTTTGTTTTCAGCAGTATTGCGGCGGCAGGAGAAAATATCAAAGGCAAGGCGCCGAAAGAAAAAAACACGGCGGCAGTGTCCGTAAAACAAGAAACGGAAGAGTATCACAAGAAGCTTGAAATGCTCGTAAAAAAGTATGACGCTTCTTCTGAAAATGAAAAGGTTTCCGTAAGAAACGAAATGAAATCTTTAGTTTCCGATTATACCGAAAAAGATATACCCCGCAAAAAAGAAAAACTTGCCAAAGATAAAGAAAGAATAGCGAAACAGGAAAAAGAAATTGCCGTCATAGAAGCCGACAAAGACGGGCACATAAACAAAGAGGTTGATTTTTACTTAAGCGGCAAAGGACAAAAAAAGCTGGAAAAGCTGAACGAAAAAAAATAAAAACAAATCAAAAATGAATCTCCGCGCATGGTGACGGCTAAGCGGTTCCCCGCGGCAAGTCTGCTGTAATTAACAATACCGCACATGAGAGCATGGATGCATAAGCCATAACAAAAACAAATACGGCATATCAACGGCTGTAACAATCACAACTGCTATATGCATCTATGCTCTTATACATCTATAATACAATTCCTTCATTTTTTTGCCCAAAGCGGCCTTGGTTCCGGTATTATCTACGACATAATCCGCAAGTTTTGCTTTTTTTTCAATGGGCATTTGCGAATTTATTCTTTTTTTGACCTGATCTTCGCTCAATTTATCTCTCTTGGCAAGCCTTTTTGCCTGAACGTCATACGGCGCCCAAATTACCGCTATTTTATCGCATACTCTGTCCAGACCCACTTCGTAAAGAAGAGGCGCGTCAATTACTATATTATATTTTTTGTATTTTTTTACGGCCATTTCATTTATGCGCGAAATTATGTAAGCGTGAAGAATTTTTTCCACCCTGAGTTTTGATTCGGGATCGGAAAAAATTATTTCCGCGAGTTTCTTTCTGTTCAAAACCCCGTTCTTTTTTAAAATACCGGAACCGAAATATTTCACAAGTTCGTCAAGAGCCGGCATACCTTTTGCCGTAAGCTTATGGGCGATCTCATCGGCGTCAATTATATAAGCCCCAAGCTTTTTTAAATACTTGGCGCTTTCGCTTTTTCCTGTTGCTATTCCGCCCGTTAAACCGATTATCATTTATATTTTCCTTATAACGGCAATTAATAACTTTTGTCTTTTTTCATCTCTCCCCAATTCCTGCCGGTTTTCACATCAACGACCAGCGGCACGGAGAGTTTTACGGCATTTTCCATCTTGCTCTTTATTATATTGATCATAATTTCTTTTTCATCTTCAGGCGCTTCAAATAACAAATCGTCATGAACCTGCAAAAGCATAAGCGTTTTAAGATTCTTCTCTTTTATCTCATTGTATATATTTATCATAGCAATTTTTATGATATCCGCGGAAGTACCCTGGATCGGCGTGTTCATGGCCATTCTTTCTCCGGCGGATCTCATCTGGGCATTGGAAGATTTTAGCTCGGGCATATATCTGATCCTTCCGGTTATGGTAGAAACATATCCGTCTTTGGCGGCATCTTCAACAACTTTACTCATCCACTTTTTTACTCCGCAGTATCTGGCAAAATAACCGTCTATATACTCTTTTGCTTTGGCAAACGGAATATCAAGCTGTTTTGAAAGTCCGAAAGGAGACATTCCGTAAACTATTCCGAAATTTATGGATTTTGCCGCGCTTCTCATATTGTCCGCAAGCGGTTCGTTTGCAGGTATATTAAACACTTCTCTCGCCGTCGCGCCGTGAATATCTTCTCCGCGTTTAAACGCTTCGACAAGTTTTTCATCGCCGGATATGTGCGCCAAAACGCGCAAATCTATCTGCGAATAATCCGCGGAAATAAATATTTTATCTTTTTGGGGAATAAAAACTTTTCTGAATTCCCGTCCGTATTCCGATTTAACCGGAATATTTTGCAAATTCGGTTCCGCAGACGATAAACGTCCCGTAGTAGTAACCGCCTGATTAAAAATCGTATGGATCCTGCCGCCGTAATATGAACGATAATTTTTTATCGAGTCTATGTACGTGCTTTTTAATTTCTGCAGTTCTCTGTACTTTAAAATTTCAGCGGCGAATTCATGAGAAGACAACTCGCTTAAAACTTCTTCATCCGTCGAGTATCCGGTTTTTGTCTTTTTTATCACCGGAAGATTAAGTTTCTCAAACATTATATGAGAAAGCTGCTTTGGGGAGTTAATATTAAATTCTTCTCCCGCAATTTTAAAAATATTTTTTTCGACATTTTTGATTTCATGAGATACTTTTTTATCCAGCTCATCCAAAAAAATGTCGTCGGTTTTTATGCCGGCAAGCTCCATGTCGGAAAGAACTTCAAGCAAAGGCATTTCCATATTATAAAAAAGCCCTGACAATTTTTGTTCTTCAATTTGTTTTTCAAATATCTTAAAGATTCGCCATGCCGCAAACGAAACGGATCCGGCAAAATGCGCCGTTTTTTCTATGGACGCGTCCGAAGGCGGAATTTTTTTGGAAGCTTTTCCCAAGTAACTTTCGTCTCCGGCGTCAATGCCGAGATATTCTTTCGCAAGAGAAGTTATAGCATGACTTTTTGCGGGATTTAAACAGTATGAAGCAAGCATGACGTCAAAAGATATGCCGTTAATTTCCATGCCGTTTGACATATATATGTTTCTTTCGTGCTTCAAATCGTATCCTGCTTTTTTTATTTTTTCCGACGATAAAACAGGCGCAAAAATTTCTTTGAATTCATCGGGCTTAATTTGTTCGGCCGTAAAATCATTATGCCCTACGGGAATATAAACGATCTTATTTCCAATACAAACCGACACGCCGACTATTTGGGCTTTAAGCGGATCGGAAACGGAACCGACGGTTTTTATTATAATAATACCCGCATTCTCCGCTTCATCGGCAAATTCTTTTAGTTTTTCCGATGATGTAATAATTTCGGAAATCTCCGCCGTATTTTTATTATCCGGCGGCAAAGAAGAAAACATATCCCCGCTTTCACGGGTTTCAGCCGCATTGCCTCCGAATTTATTTATAAGGCTCTTAAACTCGTACTTTTCAAAAAACGGCAACGCTTTGCTTAAATCAAGTTCTTTATTCCTGAAAAATTCGGCGCCTTTTTCAATACCGCGCTCAACATCGCCTCTAAGCTCTACCAAATTCCTGCTTGTTAATGCCGAATCTTTGCCTTCCCGAAGAAGCTTGCCCGTATTGCCTTTGACTTTATCGGCATTTTCCAAAACATTTTCCAGGCTGCCGTATTCTTTTATAAGCTTAACGGCAGTTTTCTCGCCTATCCCTTTAATGCCCGGAACATTATCCGACGCATCGCCCATCAAAGCAAAAACATCAACAAGGTTTTTCGGCTTCACTCCGAACTTTTCTTCAACCTTAGCCTCGTCATACATTATATCTTTGGAATCATTCCAGACAAGAATGTCATCGTCTTCAACCAACTGCAAAATATCTTTGTCTCCGGTAACGATCACGCTTTTTATCTTTTCTTTTTTATTGTCTTTCGCGATTGCGGCAATTAAATCGTCCGCTTCATAACCTTTTACTTCAACTTCTGCAACATTTAAAGCTTTTACGGCTTCTCTTGCGATAGGCATTTGGCTTATTAACGCTTCTTCCAAAGGTTTTCTGTGTGCTTTATACTCGCGATAAATTTCATGTCTGAAGTTTTTAGCCGGATAATCAAAACAAACCACTATATAATCCGGTTTAAAAGTATCTTTTATTTTTAATAAAAGTTTGATAAAGCCGTATACGGCGTTCACCTGCTGATTATATGAAGTTGAAAGCGGCGGCAAAGCGTGATAAGCTCTGTGTATATACGCGTTTCCGTCGATAATGTAAAATTTTTTCATGATTTTAATCCTGATGCAGGATTCTTTGGCATTGATCTAGTGATTTTCAATGTAGTGCTGCGCGGATATTGCAGCTTGAGCTCCGTCGGACGCGGCAGTGACGACCTGTCTGAGCTGCTTTTTTCTTATATCACCGCAGGCGAAAACCCCTTCAGCCGAAGTTTTCATATTTTCGTCGGTAATAATATAACCTGCGGCATCCAAAGACAACCCTTGGGCGAATGCGGTATTGGGAACCCCGCCTATAAAAACAAAAACGCCGTGAACTTTCACTATTTGAGTCTGCTTATTTTCTACATTTTTTAATTTTACCGACTCTACGGAATCTTTTCCTATTATTTCTTCCGGAATGCTGTCATATATAACGGAAATATTAGGCTGCGACAGAAGTCTTTCCTGAAGAATTTTTGCAGCCCTAAACTCTTTTCTTCTGTGTACCAGCGTAACATTTTTGGCAAATTTGGCAAGATATACGGATTCCTGCAAAGCGGAGTCCCCGCCACCGACAACCAAAACGTCTTTTTCTTTAAAAAAAGGCGCATCGCACGTAGCGCAGAAAGAAATTCCTCTTCCGATAAAACCGTCTTCTCCGGAAATGCCGAGCTTTTTAACGTCTGCGCCTGCCGCGATAATGACAGTTTTAGTCTCATACTTATTATTAACGGCGATAACTTCTTTTGTCTGCCCCGCAAAATTTAAGCCCGTAACTTCGTCATAAGTTATTGCCGCGCCGAAATCTTTAGCCTGAGCTTCAAGCTTCACCGCCAGTTCAAAACCGTTTATTCCGCCGTTAAAGCCGGGATAATTTTCAAGAAAATCCGTTACGGCCATCTGACCGCCGCAGCCGGATTTTTCTATAAGCAAAGTTTTAAGCCTTGCTCTTGAAGCATAAATAGCAGCCGACAAACCTGCCGGACCGCCTCCGATAATAATTACGTCATATATCATATTTTAATATCCTATATATTTGAATAAGTAAAAGGTAAAAGGTTTTGGGCTTAGCCGAAACACAATACCTATTACCTTTTACTTATCTCAGCAGCGCTTCTATTTCCTTGTACCACTCTTTTTCCAATCCGCTGCCGTATCCGGAATATTTTTTTGCTATATTGCCGTTTTTATCTATAATAAAAAACGCCGGAATGCCGGTTATTTTATAATTTTTGTTTACAGAATTTGTCGAGTACAAACTGGGATAACCCATACCCATTTTTTTCATAAAACCCGTAACGGTTTTTTCATTTTCGCCGCTGTTTATCCCCAATATAACAACATCGGGATTGCCTGCATAATTCTTATGCATGCTTTTTATTGCCGGTATTGAAGCTCTGCACGGCGGACACCAGCTTGCCCAAAAATCCAAAAAAACAACTTTGCCTCTGTAATCGGAAAGCGTTACCGCTTTTCCGTCCGTATCCTGAAGCGTAAAATCAGGAGCCTGTTCGGAAAAAGCCGCGGAAACAATAAATGCTAAAAACAAAAAAGACAGCAATGTAATTGTCTGTACTTTTTTAAATTGCATTGTCAATCACCTTTTTTATGTCGTTTTTAGGTTTGAACCCAACTATTTTCTGCACGGCATTTCCGCCTTTAAACAAAATAATGCACGGGATCGAAGTTATCTGATATTTTGAAGCAATGCTCATATTTTCATCCGTATTTATTTTGCATATTTTTGCTTTGCCTTCGTACTCCTTCGCGAGTTCTTCGATTATAGGTGAAAGCATTTTGCAAGGTCCGCACCAAGGAGCCCAAAAATCAACAACAACCAGTTTATCAGATCCCAAAACTTCTTCAGTAAAATTCGCTTCAGTAAGATTAATTTCCGACATACCCTACCTCCTGTAAAAGAAGATTAAGAGAATAGATAATAGGAAGATACGCAAAAACAAATGCCGCTGCCTGCCATCCTGCCCTCTTATCATCTTTCCTTCTGCCCTTCTCAAAATTATACCACTAAAATTTAATTTAAACAATCGCCTTTTTCTATCTGCCCACCGAGAATAAAAGCTCCTGCGTCCATGACAGGCTTATTTTCAGGCTGAACTTTTGTAATAAGAAGCTTCCCTCTTGCGCACAAAACGCTGAACCCTTTATTTTTTTCTATCGAATGTACATATCCGTAATATTCATTTACGGTACTGCTTTCTATTATTTCCGCCTCTATTATTTTTATTCTTTTGCCTTCAAGTTTTCCTTTGGATATTATCGAATATCCGCCTGGCCGGGGATAAAACGCTCTTATTTTATTGTAAATGTTTTTTACGCCGCCGTTCCAATCGATAAGCCCTTCTTCTTTTTTGATGACCGGAGCATAAGAAGATTCTCCCTCCTGCGGCGCAGCTTTAAAGCCGCCGCTTTCAAAGCGCGATAAAGTCTTATTCATAACTTCTATGCCCAAAGGAATAAGTTTATTAAAAAGAGTTTCCGACGTGTCTTTTATATCTATCGGACATTTTTCCCAAACAATGATATCTCCGGTATCCAAAGTTTTTTCCAGATAAAAAGCCGAAACTCCAGTTTCCGTTTCGCCGTTGAGAATCGCATACTGCACGGGAGCGGCGCCTCTGTATTTAGGCAAAAGCGAAAAATGTATATTGAAAGTTTTATATTTAGGCAAATTAAAAACCGATTCGGGTATAAGTTTTCCGTAGGCAACGGCAATACCCGCATCGGCATTGAAACTTTTCATCTCAACTGCAATTTCAGAAGTAAATTTTTCAGGCTGTATAAATTTAATATTATATTTTACCGCGAAAGATTTTACCGCCGGAGGAGTAAGTTTCTGCCCTCTTGCCGCGGGTTTGTCCGGCATGGTCACGCAAAACAATTCATGCCCGTTTTCATAAAGGTTTTTCAAAAAAGCTTCGGATATTGAGGCAGTGCCGAAATATAATATCTTCACCACGAACCCGCTTTTTTCCTGCGTTTTATCTCTTTTTCCGCAGCTTTTCTTTTAAAATCGGGAAGGTAATCTATAAAAAGTTTTCCGTCAAGATGGTCTATTTCATGCTGAATGGCTTTAGCCAAAAAACCGCTGCCGTTGACTTTTACCCTTTTTCCTTTTAAATCGGTAAATTCCGCGGTAACTTTTTCAAAGCGCTTGACGCTTTCATACATCCCCGGAAACGAAAGGCATCCTTCTTCCGCAAGAATTTTATTTTCGCCTTCAATGATTTCGGGGTTTATCATGGCTAAAGGATTGCTTTTGCCGTCAAGTTTTACGTCAATAACGCAAATTCTTAGAGAAATCCCGACTTGAGGCGCGGCAAGCCCGACCCCGGGAGCGGCATACATTGTTTCAAACATATCAGAGACAAGTTCTTTTATCTCTTCGGTGATTTCAGCGACAAGTTCGGTCTTTTTTCTCAAAATCTGATCGCCGTATTTGCAAATATTAAGTTTTGGCATTTTACCTCAAAAAACAAAGTGAAGATTGAAGAGCGGGGAGTGGAGATAATAATAAATTTTCGCAAAGCGAAAACGCGTTATCTTCACTTTTCACTCTTAACTCTTCACTCTTTTTTTTATAAATGAGCGGGCAATGGGAATCGAACCCACATCTAAAGCTTGGGAAGCTTTCATTCTGCCACTGAACTATGCCCGCAGTATATTGCAAAAGATTTTACCAATTTTATGACAAACTTTCAATTAAACAAAGATCTGAGACACGACAAACGCATGAAAACTTGCAAAGCAATTATTCCCATTCTGTGATGGGTCGACGAGACATTTTTTCATGCGTTTGTCGTGAGATCGGAGATCATGAAAGCTTAGAGAAGCTCTTAACAGCAGTTAGGAATTAAGAATGTGGAATGAACGGCTTTTTGTGTCCTTTCTGTTTTTAATTCCTCATTAATTCCACACTTTCTTATTCATCGAGCTGTCCGCTGCTGCGCAGTTTGGTCAGGGCGATTTTTGCTTTTTGATGATTTGGATTTAATCTCAGCACAAGTTCCCACGCGCGTTCCG
>WRNH01000087.1 GCA_009776745.1 Endomicrobiia bacterium
CATCTTCAAAGATAAATTCCTGCGTGCCGTCGGCATTCGTAATTACTTTCGTCTTCTCAAAAGTTTCTTCAAAATTCGCCTGATTTTTTATCGGCCCAAACATCGCCTTCGCCTCTTCGTCGCTAAGCAATACGAATTTTAACAATGTCTTCCCTGTTGCCAATGCTACCAAATTATTGAACTCCATCATCGACGACGCTATCGCTATTTCTAATTTTATATAGTTCCCTTTATCGTTAATTATCAAATCGCCTAAAACATGCAAATACTTCATTATCTCCTCTTTGCTGTTTAAGCCTTTCATAGGATACGCCTGACTTATTGCCCTAACTACATCTTCGTTATTAAGCGCTTCCTCAAGTTCCGCCAACGACGCTTTTATTTCCGCTTTATTTGCTACAAGCATATTCGTATTAAAAAACGCATGCTCCGCTTCCTGAAATTTCTCCTCCAAATCCGTTTTACCCTTCACTTGCGCTATTTCCACTATCTTATATATCGGAACTGCCGTCCCCAAAGCGCTCATAGCCGTTCCTACTATCATAGGTATTCCACCTTTCTTATTCCCTTCACTCGTCCCCTTCTCCGTAACAATTACCGTTGCCGCCGTTTTGGTATCCGCCATCCACCCAAATAATTTCGCTGGCACCTGACCCGCTTCATAATTATCCGTATTGCCAAAAAACCAATATCCATCCTGATCGTCTCTGCTTTCTGACATTTGCCTGAATAACTTCGCAAAAAACGAACCGTGATTTATCAATTGCTGAAACCCAAAATAATTCACTTTCCCCGTAGCTTCATTATACTGAATCGTAGGATGCGTACGCTGTAAATACAATCCGGCCGTATTATCATATCCTTCATACCCTTCCCCGTATACACTCTTCAATACTCCTAAGTTTACCAATTCCTCTCCGTACGTTCTTCCCGTATATGACGTCCTTGCCAGCAACGCTTTTACGTCTTCTATTGATTCGTCATTGGTCAGCAAATTTAACGTCAACCCTGCAAACCCCGCATTCTTCTTCGCTATAAAATCGTCAAGTATTATTTCCGCTACGCTCTTTATTGTCCAATAACCGTCTATCCCTTTCACTCTCAACCCTATATCAAGCGCTTTTGTCTTCAACTGCGGATCTCCCGCTTTGGTATTAAATCTCGGATTATCCCCGGTTGTTATATCCAACCCGTATTTCTCCTGCATCTCTATGTCATTTATAAGCCTTGCATAATAACCCTCATACCATTCGGCCTTTAAAAATTCTCCCGTCTCTACCGCCCTCGATATCGCTTCTCTTTCCGCTTCTGTCTTGGCTTCACCTTGTCTCACCTTCAATACGTACCATGCTTTCAAAAACTCTGTCCTCTTCAAACTTTCTCCTATACCCGCCAGACCCAAATTAAACGCAACTGCAACATTCTTCAAATATTCGGGCAGCCCGTATTTATCATCTATATCAGACAGCCTTGTCACAAGCCCGGGATAATTCATCATTACCGTTTCGCTGTCTAGATTTTCATCCGCCAAAAAACCCTCCACATCCACCTTATGCCCTTCTTTTATCCCTCGTATATATTCCTGCGTCATCATATCCTGCTGATCTTGTTCCTCCTGCGAAACATTGTACAGCTGCTGTACCATACTCCCTACTCTCACTACCTGCTCTTTCAATCTCTCCATACTCTCATTCCTTATGTCAAACCCCAACGCCTCCAACGCTTTCTCCGCCTCTTCAAAATTCTCTTTTGTCATGTTTGCTTTATATACTTCAACTTTTCTTCTCAACTCAGCAAAATCTCTTTCAAAATCAGACGTTTCTCTTGCCTCTTCGACTGCAACCGGACCTGCCGCGGTTATATTAAAACTCCTTATAAGATTTCCGTAAATATTCAAAGCATCTCTAACTTCTGTACGAGAGATACCGTCCTGTATATACTGAGGACGCACCGTACCGTCTGCTTCCCTTATTCTCATATTAACAAACCTTCCGCGCGAAGAAAGAATATCGGTTACATTCTCTTCTTCTAATTCAGACAAAACATCTCTTAAGAACTGATCATCATAAGCGGCATTTGATTTAACATACTCATCTATTGCACGAATAAGTCTAATTCTTGCGGCTCTTTCTCTTGTAGTTGCACCGTTAAACTTTTTTATGTGATTATAATCATCCAAAGCTCTCATAAAATTTAACAGAGATTCTACATATAAACCTTTTCTGTATTCGCCGGTAAGCCTTTCAGATATTGACGCAATTGACGAACGGCTGAAAATATCTTTAGAATGAGCTATAAGTTCCGACTTAGTTTTAACATGCGCTAACTCATGTTTTATTAAAATATTTTCTATCAGATTAGGATGCGATTCGGCTAAAATCATTAACGCCAAAGCGTTTACTTGGATTTTTCCGTCTACAAATCTGGCGATAACATCCATATTTGAATTGGGTATTATATCCACGTCCTCACCCAACTCGTCTGAATACACTTCTTTAAGATGCTCTATAAATTTTGTTTCTGCATTTTTTTGCGCTTCCGTTTCCGGAATCCCTTTTGCCGCCTCCAAAGCTTTTCTGACCTGATTTGCATTACTTACAGAAATCGCGGATACTCCCGATATTCCCAAACCTGCAGCTGCCGCTAATCCTAAAATAACAGTTGCTGGAACTATAATAGGGGCAAAAAATATTCCCAAAACCGAAGCCGCGACAATAACCGCTCCCGCAACAATGCCCGATATACCGTATGCTCTTGCTTCTCTTACGTTATATTCTTGAGCCTCGCTGCCTAAAACGCCTTCATTTGTTATTTTGAATGTCTCTTCGGATTTGCCGTCCGCCTTTGCGGTTACGATGTAATCATCGCCGTCAAATGCTAATTTTATAAGTTCAAAATCTTTAAGCGCAGGATTATAAGCGGCTATCGCATTATTGACTGCCGCGGCGACAACTTCAGGTTCCTGTTGAGTAACATCTATTCCATCCTGAGCGGCATTAGATTTAAAAGCGTCTAAAACGGCTTTTTGGAAATAGCTTCCTGCTAAGGTTTTTACATCCGTATTTCCCGCTAATGTTACGCTGTTTGAAACAAGCGCTTTTTGATAAGTATTTGCAGGAATATATTTTGAAATTCTGATTACGTCTTCGGCAAACAGTTTATCTGCAAAAGCCGCATCTTGTGTTACATTAGGAGTTATTACTACATAACTTTGATGAGCGTTTTGCAAAATTCTTGATACGTCCTGAGTATGAAATCCGCCGGTTACCACAACTTCTATTTCTTTTGCGTTGGAAAGAAGCCCTGATACCTCGGTCATAATCATATCTGTTGAAAACGCCATATTCGCTTCGCGGGTTTTTGGAAGTTTGCCGTTGATTTCTTTCACGAAAATATTGTTTCTTTCTACATTTACTTTATAAAAATTTTCAAACAAAGAATAATATTGTTCAAGCCCGGGAAATTCGGACATTCTTGTGTATTTTGTCCACAAAGTTTTAAATTTCGGCAATTCTCTTTCGAAATACTTATACTCCGGAGCCGTGATTTTATTTTCAAGGAAACCTTCCATCAAATCTACAAAATGGCTCAAATAAAGAAGTTCTTTTTCTTTATTGTTTTTCGCGGCGTTGCTTCTTACTTCCCAAAGCAGCGCCCTTTCTTCGTTGACAAGGTCAATAGGATTTATTGCCTGATTTAAACTTATAAACTGCAAAAATTTTACAAGTTCAGGATATTTGCCTCCGTAATTTCCTTTATTGTAAGTTTCGGCAAGTTTAAAATAAAATACGCCTTCGGTTTCCGGTTTTGAAGAATAATCCATCAGTTCTTTATATTCGCCGTAGCTGATTTCGGATTTAAGATCCTCTAAAAAACTTGAGATCTGGGAGTTGATTTTGTCTTTATTGAGTTTATTCTGTACGTTTATTATGCTCGACAATAAAGTTAACGACGGATAAAATCCGAAATATACGTCCTGTTTTTTCGCTTTTTTGATGATATAAGTAAAATATTTTTCAAAAGAAATTTTGCCGTTTTTGTATTTGTTAACGACAGATTCAATCTTTTTATTTTCTTTGCCATAATTCCGGTCTGCCAGATAGGAAAGGACCATTCTGATTTCCGGAAATATTTGCTTTATCTGATCTCTCCGAGAGTCTATCGTAACCAGTCTCTGGAAGTTATCAAGATAAGCTTCTCTGTCTTCGATTCCTTTGAGTATGTTTGTTTTTCCGGAATTAACGGAAAACAATTCCGAACCGGTCAAAATACCCTGGGAAAGCAGGGAATTTAGTATCGAAGTTCTTAAATTTTCATCGGAAATATTTGCCAGCCACGACGTATCAACATCGCCTACCGCTCCTTCAACATATACCTTATTTATTTTATATTTTGAATCTAAGAGAGATAAGATGCTTGATATATTTCTCTGCGTTTCCTCATGCGCATGTAAATCTTGAATCTGAATTATTACCTTATCGCTTTTAAAATTTACCGAATCGGTAACTCTTCCTATATTAAAAGGAACCACAAAATTGGAAGGGCTCAGCGATTTTGCCGTGTTGACATTGGCTGCCGCCGGCACGGATACGCTCTGCGCGGGAACTGCCCAGCCGCCCGACGCAAAAATAGAAAGCATAAAACTCGCTGCAGTCAATGCCGCCGTAATTTTTTTCACTCTGACCTGCCTTAAAAATTTTAAAAACATGTTCTCCCCCCTTGAAACTATTTTTTATATACAAAAAGAAAACACCCGATCTATGCTGCGATCGGGTGTGTGCTTCTTATACGATAATTCAATGAAATTTCCGCTGCATCCTTCTTTTTTATGGACAAAATGAGCATAGTTATCAGCAGGATCATCCAGCCCAAAGATACAAAGTTCCCGTCTCCTGTTATTTTTGATACATAGACATCTCTCGCAATATCAAAAGTCAGCGGAATCCCGGGCAGTAAATTAGTTTTAAAAGTTTTATGAGCGCTATTATCCGTAACTATTGCCTTATCATTTTGATTATTTTCATTTTCAGGTTTCGGAGGAACTTCTTTCTTCGGAGATTTTGCGGCTGCATCCAAAAAATCCTGAAACAACACATTGACCATGCCGAAAGCGGCTTTGGAAACGGATGCATAATAACCCGCTATTCCGCTGTTAAGGCACAAGTTTGTGACTTCATGCGAAGAAAGAACCTTTGCAAATGAAGGCAAAAGCACCATCAAACAAGCAAAAACAGCGAAACATTTTTTAATGTTCATACCATTCTTATACCTTAAAAAAAAATTATCCGCAAGGCTTTTGTTCAAGTTCGCATATTTTTCACATCTTTAGCGTGAACGCACCCTAATTTTACTTTTTCTTTTCCCTGAAAATTTTAATAAGATTTTTTGTTGAAACATCGTGCCGGCTGTCGGCCTTGCCTTCAAGTTCCGGCAGTATGACGTTTGCCAAAACTTTTCCGAGTTCAACGCCCCATTGGTCAAAACTGTTAACTCTCCAAATTATCCCTTGGACAAATATTTTATGCTCATACATCGCAATCAAAGCGCCCAAAGTTTTAGGCGTAAGCTCGTTTATCAAAATGCTGTTTGTGGGTCTGTTTCCTTCAAACACTTTATGAGGAGCAAGCATTTCCATATCTTCTTTTGAAGCTCCGCTTTTTGTCAGATTATCCAAAACTTCCTCTTTAGTTAAACCGAATGCCAAAGCTTCCGTCTGGGCAAAATAGTTTGCCATAAGTTTTTCGTGATGGTCTCCGGCTCTTTCCGGAGGATTTATAAAACCTATAAAATCGCACGGAATAAACTTAGTTCCCTGATGGATTAACTGATAAAAAGAATGCTGGCCGTTTGTGCCGGGCTCTCCCCATATTATGGGTCCCGTCTCATAATCGACCCTGTCGCCTTCAAAATTTACGGTTTTGCCGCTGCTTTCCATATCTCCTTGCTGCAAATATGCCGTAAATCTGTGAAGATACTGGCTGTAAGGAAGCACCGCGTGGCTTGCGGCTCCGAAGAAATTATTATACCAGATCCCAAGCAAAGCCATTATGACAGGCACATTTTTTTCATACGGAGTTTCAAGAAAGTGCTTATCCGTATAATAAGCGCCTTCAAGAAGTTCCGTAAATTTGTCAAAACCTATAAAACACGCTATCGGCAGCCCGATGGCCGACCATAAAGAGTATCTTCCGCCGACAAAATCCCAAAATTCGAACATATTTTTTTCATCTATGCCGAACTCTTTGACTTTTTTCGCGTTCGTAGACAAAGCGACAAAATGGTTCGCGACCGCGTGAACGCCGAGTTTTGCGGTAAGCCACTCTCTTGCGCTGAGGGCGTTTGTTATTGTTTCAAGCGTTGTAAACGTTTTTGACGCGACTATAAAAAGAGTCGTTTCGGGATTCAGCTTTTTCAATGTTTCAAGAATATCCGCTCCGTCTATATTGGAAACAAAATGAACGTTCGGATTGCCGCCCATAAACTTTAAAGCTTCGCAAACCATCTTAGGCCCTAAATCAGAACCGCCTATGCCTATATTCACTATATCCGCAATTCTTTTTCCGGTAGCGCCAAGCCATTTTCCTTTACGCACGTCTTCGCTGAAAACTTTCATTTTCTCAAGCACGACGTTAATTTCCGGCATTACATTTTTTCCGTCGACAAAAACCGGATTATTGCTTCTGTTTCTCAAAGCCGTATGAAGAACTGCACGTTTTTCGGTCTTATTGATTTTTTCTCCGGAAAACATTTTGCGCGCATACTCGTTCACTTTTGCCGATTCGGCAAGCTTGATCAATAAATTAAAAGTATCCTTATCAACGATATTTTTTGAATAGTCGAACACAAGCCCGAGATTATCGTCTTTTATTGAAAACATATCAAATCTGCCGGAGTCTTTAAATAACTCCCTCAGGTTCAGATTTTTATTTTTTTCACGGTGTTCTTTGAGATTTTTCCATTGTTCTGTTTTTGTAAGTTCATATGTACTCATAATTTTTCCCGTTTTACTCCTCTGATCCCGATTTAAATAAATTTATGTTAAATCTATACCCGAAAACAAATCCTATTTTCTGATAAGAAAAGCCCGCGCCGTCAAATTCTCCGTCATAAGATGATGCCATTGCTTCGCCCACGAAATTTTTATATTCCGCGCCGACGCCGGCGCTCAGATACAACCCGCCTTTCATATCCGCGTCTGACTGCGTTGTTGCAAGAACGCTAAATCCCGCGTTTACTTTAATATAAGGCTTTGCTTTTTCCCACCCGCCGAAAGGATAAAACATCAAAGACACGTAAAGCGGAAGAAACGAAAAATCATTGTCGCCGGAAACGTCAACAAAACCTCTTGGCAAAACATATTCAAAGCCCGCGCCCCACCCGAAATAATTGCTGATATTATTTCTTGCTTCGGCTCCTATCATAAAACCGGGTTTGGTTTCATCGTCGGGATCTTTATCGTAGTTCATAGTACCTGGAATATCGACGCCGATTTTAGGAATTATCCCAAATGCAAAAGACGACGATACGGCAAAAACAAGACACAAAATTGCTGCAAAAATCTTTTTCATTTAACCCCCATTTTAACGGCAAAACAGCAAATAAAATATAAAATATTAACGGCAAAAACACGCCTTTTTTATATTTTATCTGTCTTCACTACTCACTGCCGTCCTCTGTCTTTTCTTCTTCCATTTGGTTCACGATATTTTGGATGGCGGCTAAATCGGAATCCCTGCCTAAAGCTAAAAAAACGTCGCCTTCTTCCACAACCGTTGAACCGTTAGGGATAAGAAATCCGTCGCCGCGCGAAATCAGCGCAACAAGGCTTTCCGACGGAAGTTTTAAATCCACTATTTTTTTACCGACCGCCGCGGATTGCGACGGAATTATTATTTCAAACAAATCTGCATTTATTCCTTCCACACGCTCAAATTCTATAGGGTAGCGCCTTTTTGCTTCGATCGGTCTGCTGAGCTTCAAAAAGCCGGCGACTTTTCCCAGCGACACGCCTTGCGTAAGCGCCGAAAGAAACACGACAAAAAACACTATATTAAAAATTTTATTGGAGTCCTCAATATTATAAACAAAAGGAAATGTCGCAAGAATAATCGGCACTGCTCCGCGCAGGCCAACCCATGAAATCATTGTTTTCTCATTAAATTTCATCTTGGTAAAAAACGTACATATATAGACACACGCCGGTCTTGCAACAAACATTAAAACAAGCGCCGCAAGAATGCCGGGCAATATATAAGGCACAAGCTCCAAAGGATTTACCAAAAGTCCCAGAGCCACAAACATCGTTATCTGCATCAGCCACGCAAGCCCTTCGTTAAAGCGCACTAAACTGTTTTTATGTATAAACCGGCTGTTTCCTATGACGATCCCCGCTATATATACGGTCAAAAATCCGTTGCCTTTGAGAAAACTCGAAATCGAATAAATCAAAAGCACAAGGGTCATTAAAAGAACCGGATACAGTCCGTCGTAATCAAGGTTTATCTTGTTTATTATTTTTACGGAAAGCCATCCAAACCCTATGCCGAAACCAAATCCAAGTCCCATTTCAAGCACAAATTTCGGCAGAAGAGAAAGCGGCGTGCTTCCGGGAGTCGTTATAAGCAGCAAAGCGCTTATTGTCAAAAAAACTGCCATAGGATCATTACTGGCAGATTCAAATTCTAAAAGAGAACGCAGTCTGTTGCTTAATGTTATATTTTTTGAACGCAATACGGAAAACACAGCTGCAGCGTCGGTAGAAGATACTATGGCGCCTAAAAGAAAAGATTCTTTCCAGCCCATTCCGAAAATAAAACTCACAAAAACCGCCATTACCACGGCCGTAAGAAACACGCCGACAGTGGCAAGCACTACGCCTATTGCGGAAACAGGCTTGACATCAGTCCAGTTTGTGCCGAGCCCTCCGTAAAAAAGTATATATGAAAGAGCGACTATACCTATAAAATTTGCCAAGGCATAATTTTCAAATTGTATTTTGCCTATTCCTTCCGAGCCGGCAAGCATGCCTATAACCATAAAAATAAGCAAAGCCGGAACTCCGAGTTTATCGGAAGCTTTGCTTGAAAAAACGCTGAAAAATACTAAAAGCGCTCCGCCAAAAAGTATCATTTCAAACGGTACAGACATAAAAACCTCAAATTGATTGATTCTTAGGATGTCTTTACATTATATATTTTAAATAGATTTTTGTCTAATTCATGCAAACGGCAGACGCAGAGAGGCAGGGATGCAAGGATGCAAAGCGACAGCAAAGACAAGCCGTCTTTTATAGCAGACTAACTTAATATGGTCTCGTTTATCGGAAATGATTTTCGAGGAAATTTTAATTTTTTTATGACGCGCATGCGTTTGGTCAAAACAAGCTCAAATGCCAGGCGCGACAACTAAGTTGTGACGAAGCAATAGCGAGACTATTGATAGGAGCCGCAACAACGCAGTTGGGCTTGTTTTGGCCAAACCCTTCGGGCTGCGGCAGCTACGGAACTTTGTTCCTTTTT
>WRNH01000088.1 GCA_009776745.1 Endomicrobiia bacterium
ACGGTAGGAATCACGCACGCCGAATCTCCGGAATGAATTCCCGCGTATTCAATATGTTCCATGACCGCAGGCACAAATGCGCTCTTTCCGTCGGCAAGAGCGTCCGCCTCGCATTCTATGGCATTATCTAAAAAACGGTCAATAAGTATCGGCGCTTCATTGCTGATATATTGCGCGTTGGTCAGTATATATTTTTTAAGCTGTTCGTTGTCAAACACGATCTCCATAGCCCGTCCGCCTAAAACGTACGACGGTCTCACCATAACCGGATATCCGATTTTGTCCGCGACCGCAGCAGCCTCTTCATAATTGCGCGCCATTGCCGATTCGGGCATTGGAATATTCATTTTGTCCATCATTTTTCTAAACAAGTCTCTGTCCTCGGCAAGCGCAATAACTTCGGGAGTAGTGCCTAATATAGGCACGCCCGCTTTCTTTAGTTCCATCGCGATATTAAGCGGCGTCTGCCCTCCGAACTGTACAATAATGCCAAGCGGTTTTTCATGCTCGCATATAGACAAAACGTCCTCTACGGTAAGAGGTTCGAAATAAAGTTTGTCGGAAGTATCGTAATCGGTAGAAACCGTTTCAGGGTTGCAGTTGATCATAATCGTTTCAAAGTCCGCCTCACGAAGCGCGAAAGCCGCATGAACGCAGCAATAGTCAAATTCAATGCCCTGGCCTATCCTGTTCGGCCCGCCGCCGAGAATAATGACTTTTTTACGATTGTCCGGTTTCTTTTCTTTAATTCCTCGTTTTTGCCTTGATTTTTTTAATTCACCGCCTAATTTGCCAAGCCCGTTATATGTAGAATAATAATACTCGGCGTCAACGCCGCTGACCGGTACAATGTCCCATTCTTCTTTTATACCGACACTATTTCTTTGCTGTCGTATGTAGTCTTCCGGCACTTCAAGCAGCTTTGAAAGATATTTATCTGCAAAACCGTCTTTCTTTGCTTTTATAAGCACTTCGTTTGGCAAGACGCTCTTTTTATACGGCAAAATTTCCATTTCCAGTTCCAGCAATTCTTTCATCTGATCCAGAAAATATTTTTTTATTTTTGTAATTTCATAAATTTTATCCGCGCTTATACCCTTGCGCAGCAGCTCGTATATGATAAAATACCTTTCGCTGTTGGGAACGGCTATCTTCTGAAGCAGTTCTTCGGCAGAAAGTTCGTTAAAGTTTTTGGCAAATCCAAGCCCGCTTCTGCCGGTTTCAAGCGACCGGATCGCTTTTTGGAAAGCTTCTTTAAAGTTCCTGCCTATGCTCATTACTTCTCCGACCGCCTTCATCTGCGTGCCAAGCTTATCTTCAATACCGTTAAATTTTTCAAATGCCCACCGCGCGAATTTCAAAACGACATAATCTCCGTGAGGCGTATATTTTTCCATCGTGCCTTCTTTCCAATATGGTATCTCGTCAAGAGTAAGTCCTGCGGCCAAAAGAGAAGACACATAGGCGATTGGAAATCCCGTAGCTTTAGAAGCCAGCGCAGAAGACCGGGAAGTTCTCGGATTGATTTCAATAATAACGACCCTGTCCGTAACCGGATCATGAGCAAACTGTACGTTTGTTCCTCCGATAACTCCGATTCCGGAAACAATGCTGAACGCAATATCCTTGAGCCTTTTTTGTAATTCCTCTTTGATCGTAAGCATCGGCGCAGCGCAAAATGAATCGCCGGTATGGATACCCATCGGGTCAATATTTTCAATCATGCAAATCGCAATCATTTGGTTTTTTGAATCTCTGACAACTTCAACTTCAAGTTCTTCCCATCCGAGAACACTTTCCTCTATCAAAACCTGTCCTATGATAGACGCTTGTATTCCTCTGCCGGCAATGATACGCAATTCTTCTTTATTGTAAACTATGCCGCCGCCTGTTCCTCCCATTGTAAAAGCGGGACGGACCACTACGGGATACCCCAGTTTATCCGCGACCAGCTCCGCTTCTTCAACCGATAAAGCGGCAAAGCTTTTCGGCATTTCCACGCCGAGCTTATCCATGGTTTTCTTAAATTCGATACGGTCTTCACCGCGCTCGATCGCGTCAAGCTGGACGCCGATAACTTTAACGTTATATTTGTCAAGCACGCCGGCTTTTTGAAGTTCAATGCTCAAATTAAGTCCCGACTGGCCGCCTAAATTAGGAAGTAATGCGTCGGGTCTTTCTTTGGCGATAATCTTTTCAAGACTTGGGACATTAAGCGGCTCTATATACGTAATGTCGGCAACCACAGGGTCTGTCATGATCGTGGCGGGATTAGAGTTTACCAATATGACTTTATATCCTAAATTTCTAAGCGCTTTACATGCTTGCGTTCCCGAATAATCAAACTCGCAGGCCTGTCCTATAATTATTGGGCCTGACCCGATAATCATAATGGTATTAATGTCCGTTCTCTTTGGCATACCCGTAATCTCCTTTAGAGCGTGTCAACACACTCTAGCAATATATTTTTATAGTTGATACTCTGTAATCCGCCGTCAATGACGGCGCCGTATCTTCACTCTCCACTCTTCACTTTTCACTCTGCCTTTAAAGCTTTTTTTCACTCTTTTCCATTCCAGCAATAAGTGCACAGCTTGCATTTATTTATGCCTATGGAACTAAGCAGACCGTCGAGCGAATGATATTTGAGCGTGGTCAGATTTAGTTTTTTGCATATGCTGTCCACCATGTTTTTATATTTTTTAGATTCGCAGTCCATGTAATCGGCGATGCGGTTTTCTGCATCTAAACCTTCAAATGTATTTATTATCTGCCGCGAAATAAGATCATTATCCGACGTATTGCGGGTGAAATTCAAGTATTTGCAGCCAAAAAGTATAGGCGGACATGCAGACCGCACATGCAGTTCTTTCGCGCCGTAGGCGTATAAAAAGTCTATGGTTTGGCGTATCTGTGTTCCCCGCACGATGGAATCGTCTACAAAAAGCAGTTTTTTATTTTCAATAAGCGAATTTATCGGAACCAGCTTCATGCGCGCGATCAGATTGCGTATGCTTTGCTCGCGCGGAATAAAACTTCGTGACCAGGTCGGCGTGTATTTGATAAGCGGGCGCGCGAATGGTATGCCGGATTTGTTGGCGTAACCTATCGCATGAGCCGTACCCGAATCAGGAAAACCCGCTGCATAATCTACATCCGCAGCCGTATCTTGTCCGGCAAGACTGTTCCCGCATCTGTAACGCATTTCCTCAACATTCACGCCCTCATAATCGGATGTAGGGTAACCGTAATATGTCCACAAAAACGAACACATGCGCATTTCGCTGCCCGGCTTTACGACAGGCGTTATTTTGTCCGCCGTGACAAATACTATTTCGCCGGGGCCCAGCTCATAACATGATTGACAGCCTAAGTTTATGTATGCGAAGGATTCAAAACTGATGCAATGGCCATCGTCTTTTTTACCGATCGAAAGCGGCATACGCCCCAATTTATCGCGGGCGGCAAAAATACCGCCTTGGGCGCATACGAGCATTGTCATGGATCCTTCTATTACGCTTTGAGCATACGCGATTCCGTCGGCGATATTATCGCGCTGGCATATGAGCGACGCGGTAAGTTCCGTATCATTTATACGTCCGCCGCCCAGCTCTGAAAAATGCGTATTGCCGTCGGTTATTAACAGGTTTACAAGCTGTTCTTTATTGTTTATACGGCCAACGGTCACGACGGCAAAGGTACCGATTTTTGAATGTAAAGTTATAGGCTGCGGATCGCTGTCCGAGATACAGCCGATACCTATATTTCCTTTCATTTCAGATATGTCCGATTTGAATTTTGTTCTGAACGGCGAATTTTCAATATTATGTATGGAGCGGTTAAAATGATGCCCGTCATAAACCGCCAATCCGCCTCTGCGCGTGCCCAAATGAGAATGATAGTCCGTTCCGAAAAACAAATCCGTCACGCATTCGTTTTTTGAACATACTCCGAATATTCCGCCCATTTAAAACCTCTTTCTTTATATTAATTCTCAAAAGCCTTTATTATTTTTTCCGCAACAACTTTTTTTGCGGAACGCACATCCATAGCCTGTTTCTCTATGTATCTGTGAGCTTCCTGTTCGCTCATATTCATATAAGACATCAGTATGCTTTTCGCCTTGTCAATAATGCGTATGCCTTCAATTTTTTGTTTAAGCTTCGTATTATCATTTTTTTTATTCTTTAACTTGTTTTGCGCTGATCTTGCCAGCATAAGAGCTGACCAAAACACATTCTTATTTACCGGTTTTGAAATTGTCAAAATGCCGTCATTTTCACAAACGGCGCAAACTCCGTCAAAGTATTCATTGTTTACGGCAAGTATGACCTGTGATATGCCTTTTACCGCTACATGCCGGGAGAAATCCTCTCCGGTTTCGTCGGGCAATGGCGCGTCCACAATCACTAAATCAAAATCGCGTTCCAAAAGAAAACGCCGCGCTTGCGCGCACGACTGCAAAGAAGCAATTTGATTAACGGAGCCCGCATTTAAAATCTCCGTAAAAAAAACCGTATTTTTTTTCGATGATGAAACTATCAAAGCGCTTTCTATAATATTACCGCCTTTTAACGACAATTACGAATTACAAATTACAAATTATGAATCAACGACTAAAAACAATAACAACATACACAAAAGCTGTGGCTTGACCCGCAATCCGTTACTGCCGTTGATTCGTAATTCGTAATTTGTAATTGCCTTTTTCATATAAAGTTAAAATATTTTTGCTTATAAAATTTCTCTTTGTCGCCAAAAGAACTAAAATCTGCAATTTCAGTTTTCTTAAGCACGATGTATTTCGAAAGCAATTCATCTCCGATCACTTTTTTTATAAAATCGCTTTTTTGAGCAATAGCAATAGCTTT
This sequence comes from Endomicrobiia bacterium, assembly GCA_009776745.1. GTDB lineage: Bacteria > Elusimicrobiota > Endomicrobiia > Endomicrobiales > Endomicrobiaceae > Endomicrobium_B. The sequence goes on from WRNH01000088.1 coordinate 4,872, forward strand.
CTCTAAACTATCCGGAAGCTGTATAAGATTTTTCGGTACATTTTTATCTGCCGCATATAAATCGGCATTAACTGCCGGAGGTAATGCCGTTTTATTTTCTATCCCGTTAAATCCCGCGGCGATAATCAGCGCAAACGCAAGATAAGGGTTAAGCGCAGGATCGGGCGAACGCAGTTCCATTCTGGTTTTTTCTCCGGACGTAGCGGGAATTCTTATTAACTGCGAGCGGTTTTGATGCGACCACGACACATATTTAGGCGCTTCAAACTTCCCGAAACGATCGTATGAATTTATCAAAGGATTCAAAAACAAAGTGAGTTCCGGCGTTTTGGCGAGTATCCCCGCAATAAAGCTTTCCGCAATATCTGAATGACCTTCTTTGGCGTGTTTAAAAATATTATGCCCGTTTTGAGCAAGAGAAAGGTTTATGTGCAGACCGCTGCCCGCCGCGTCGGCAATAGGTTTAGGCATAAAAGAAGCAAACAGACCGTTACGATTAGAAATTTCTTTAACGACAGATTTAAATGTCTGAAAATTATCGGCGCAGTCAAGCGCGTCGCTAAACTTAAAACTGATTTCATTTTGCCCGGGTCCGCGCTCATGATGCGACGTTTCCGGCTTTATTCCCATTTCTTCAAGAGTCAGGCATATCTCGCGGCGCACATTCTCAGCCTTGTCAAACGGAGAAATGTCCAAATAACCGCCTCTGTCAAGCGTTTTGTCCGTAGGTTCGCCGTCTTCGCCCGTTTTAAAAAGATAAAACTCGCATTCTGCTCCGACTTTGCAGACATACCCTGTTTTTTCAGATTGCTCAATAACGCGTTTTAATAAGAATCTGCTGTCGTTTAGAAATGCAGAGCCGTCCGGATTTTTGATGTCGCAATAGAAGCGCACTACCCTGCCCGGCCCTGGACGCCATGGCAGCACTCTCAGCGTAGCTGGGTCCGGAAACAATAATAAATCTGATTGCGTAATATCGCGAAAACCGCGAATTGCATACGCGTCAAAAGAAACGCCGTTTTCAAATGCGGCTTGCAATTCATCCGCCATTATCGCGATATTTTTATGGACCCCGAATATATCGCAAAAACTAAGCCGGATAAATTTCACATCGCTTTCTTTCACAAACTTCAAAACTTCAATTATCGTGCTGTTCATTGAAAAACCCCTTTTGACGACAGAGTGGAGAGTGAAAAGTGGAGAGTGGAGATACGGCGTTTCGCCTGTGGCGAAATCTATTTACCTGTTTTCGCTTCGCGAAAACACATTATCTTCACTTTTCACTCTTAACTCTTCACTCTTTTTTTTATTCTACAGTAACGCTTTTTGCCAGATTTCTCGGTTTATCTATGTCTAAACCTTTATTGGCGGCCACATAATATCCGAAAAGCTGTAAAGCAATAACGGATATCGACGGCGAAAACAATTCGGAAACTTTCGGCAAACCGATAAATGAAAAATTATCGTTCGTCTTGATATCCTGACAATTGCCTATAAGCAGCACTTTTGCGCCGCGGCTTACAACCTGCTCTGCATTGCTCATAATTTTGTTATACAAACGCCCGCAGTTGGAAATTGCAACGACCAGCGTGTTTTCTTCAATCAAAGAAATTGTGCCGTGTTTGAGTTCACCGCCCGCATACGCTTCGGAATGAATATACGATATCTCTTTCAATTTAAGAGACCCTTCAAGCGCAATGGCATAATCAATATTCCTGCCGATAAAAAAAATACTTTTATAACCGATGCAGGTCGAGGCGTATTTTTGAATAAAATCTATATGCTTAAGCATCTCCGCCGCTTTTGCCGGCAATGCTTTAATTTCCGATAATAATTCCTTTTCCGTTTCTTTCGATATTTTTTCCAGCTGAACGGCAAACCGAACCGCTAATACGTATAACAGCGCAAGCTGCGCGGAAAAAGCTTTTGTAGTCGCCACGGCGATTTCCGGGCCTGCTGCCGTATAGATACAAAAATCCGTTTCTTTTGCAATGGTACTGCCGATTACGTTAACGATCGACAATGTGGCCGCGCCTTTGCGTTTTGCCTCACGCATAGCTGCTATCGTATCGGCAGTTTCGCCCGACTGGCTGATAAGAATTACAAGAGTTTTTTCGTCAACGACCGCGTCTTTATACCTAAATTCGCTGGCAAGTTCAACGTCGACTGACAGTCTGCACAGCCTCTCAAACACATATTTTGCCACAACGCCCGCATTATACGCCGAGCCGCAGGCAGTCATAACTATTTTATTAAAACGCTTAATGTCAAAATTGTCAACTATATTTTTATTTTCGCCGTTTTTAAGAATGGAATTAACGGTATCTTTAATAACTTTAGGCTGCTCCATAATTTCTTTAAGCATAAAATGCGGATATCCGCCTTTTTCCGCGCTGTCAATGCTCCACGTTACGGTTTCAAGCGTTTTTTGCAGCTTCTCTTTATCCGTATTGCAAAATTGCGCGGCTCCTTTTTGCAGCACGGCAATTTCCTTGTCGTTAAGATAATAAACCTTATTCGTATATTTTAGCACGGCTGGCACGTCGGACGCAATAAAATGTCCGTGGCCGGATACGCCGATAATCAAAGGATTGTCTTTTTTGATTGCGACAAGCGTGTCCGGCTCGTCAATGCACATAATGCCGAGCGCATAAGAGCCTTCTAACGCATTAGAAACTTTTATAACGGTATCTATCAAATCTCCGTCATAGTAGTATTCGGCAAGCTGCGCAATTACCTCGCTGTCCGTCTGTGAAACAAAACGTATGCCTTTTTGCTCCAGACGTTCTTTTAATTGTTTATAATTTTCAATGATACCGTTATGTACGACGGCGATTTTATTTTTATTGCCGACGTGAGGATGAGAGTTTATGTCCGAAGGCTCGCCGTGCGTAGCCCAGCGGGTATGTCCTATGCCTATATGTCCCTTAAGCGGACGACGCGCCCTTGCCAGCCGCGTTTCCAATGCACTCAAGCGCCCTTTTTGCTTTATAACATGAAAATTATTTGTGTCGAAGATTGCGATACCGGCCGAATCGTATCCTCGGTATTCAAGTTTTTTTAATCCTTCGACAATAATAGCAATAGCGTTTTTGCTTCCCACATAACCGATAATCCCGCACATAATACTGCCGCTCCCGTTTTAATTTTTACGAAATTATTTTTTGACACTTTATATTTTGCCATTGTTTGTCCCTAAAAACCCTGCCTACGCCGTGTCATTCCCGTGAAAACGGGAATCCATATTTATTGTTGTCGTCGAGAAAAAAGCAACGCGGATTCCCACCCGACTAAGACATTCGAGTGCAGGCTGCTGTGGAATAACGTCTTTTTAACAACACTCGGGACAAACATATGTTATTAAAGACGCCCCATTGTTTGCCAATACTGAACCCTTCGACTTCGCTCAGTACAAGGCGACAAAATAAAATTTTTAACATATTTTTAAATGTATAATTTTTCATATCTTACAAACATTTTCAAGCCGCCCGAGCACGTCACGGTAACTGTCAAGCACATTCCCTAAATCGCGACGGAAACGGTCCTTATCGAGTTTCTTATCCGTGCCCGTATCCCAAAGCCGGCAGGAATCGGGCGATATCTCGTCGCAAAGAATAATTTTCCCGCCGCATCTTCCGAATTCCAGCTTAAAATCTATCAGTTTTATGTCCGCTTTCGCAAATAATGCGCACATGAGCTCGTTAATGCGAAATGCCTGTTGTTTCATCTCCGACAATTCTTCCGGCGTTGCAAGCCCAAGCGCGGTAATCTGGCTTTCGTTTATCATCGGGTCGCCAAGCTCGTCGCTTTTTAAGCTAAATTCAATTGTCGCATTTTTTAGAGCCGTTCCTTCCGCTACTCCGTACTTCTTGGAAAAACTTCCGGCAGCGGCGTTTCTGATAATAACTTCAACCATAACAATTTCCGCTTTTCTCACAAGCACGGAGGTTTCGTCCAAAACCCTGAGCAAATGCGTTCTGATACCGTGCTCGTCCAAATAAGCGTAAATTAAATTTGATATTGCGGCATTGAGCTTGCCTTTACCGGATAACACCGCCTTCTTTTCGCCGTTAAAGGCCGTTGCAGTATCCTTATAACGGATAATAAAACTATTATCGTTTGGCCCGCTGCATATAATTTTTGATTTACCCTCATACAGTTTGTCTTCCATAACCTTTGCTCCTTTAAAATTACACAAAAAAAGACGTTCACCATATGATACAAGAAACGCAGCCAACAACCGGCTGCCTTTGCATCACATAATGAACGCCTTTGTTCAATGTGTTCTATTATACAAGTAAGGGCATATGATTGTCAATACGCCGATGCTGCCGGCGAATTTAATCTTTTGCATTTTTTTGTTTTATGCTAT
>WRNH01000089.1 GCA_009776745.1 Endomicrobiia bacterium
ACGCGGCAAACGGCGAACTGACCGCAAGACTTCTTGGAATAGGCGCAAATCCGCAGATAAAAATTTTGTCCGAAGGCGCAGCCGCAGGAGCTATCATTGCAAGAGAAGGCGCGGATAATATAAACGGCGCATTATTGAACGGCCTGCAGGAAGGAAAAATTGAAGCCATAGCGTCGATTTTCGGAGGAAGCTCAAAATACAATACCGGCTCTTCCGTAGAAATGAGCATATTTGGCGCGGCATTTGGCGCGGCAAAAAAGTTTAACGGTTTTGACGCGGGAGCTTTTATAGAATATGCCTCCGGAAGTTTTGATACGGAGTATGACGGCTTAAAAGGCAACGGCCAAACAAGCGCGATAGGTATCGGCATTTTAGCGAAAAAAGACGTGAAAGAAGATATTTACGTTGAAGGTTTGATAAGAGCCGGCCAAGTAAGCAATGATTACAAAAGCAAAATTGCCGACGCAATGGGAACGGTTTTCAATATGGATTTTGATTACAGCGCGATGTATTTCGGCATAAGTTTAGGCGGCGGCCGAATTTTTAAAGTTAACGAAAAAGTAAACGTCGATGCTTTTGCAAAATATGCCCTCACCAGCACCGGCGGCNGCGATGCGGACTTGTCAAGCGGCAACAAATACGAATTCGATTCTATACTTTCAAACAGAATAAAAGCCGGAGCCAAAGGCGAGTACAAAATAAACGAAAAATTCACGCCATATTTGGCATTGGCATACGATTACGAACTAAGCGGCGACATAAACGCCAAAATAGACGGATACGAAGTAGAAGAGCCAAGCCTAAACGGCGGAACGTTTAGCGCAGGAATAGGAACAAGCGCAAAAATTATAGAAAAACTGACATTGGACTTAAGCATAAACGGTTACAGCGGGGTAAGAGAAGGCATAATGGGCAGCTTGAAGGTGAAGTATGAGTTTTAACGGCGGAAGTTTAGAAGTTCGGCAAAGACAGATTCAACAGCAAAGACAAAACGGCCAGAACTTCTCTTTTAAAAAAGGGTATCTCTAAAAATCCTGTTTGTCATTCCCGAATGTCTCTATCGGGAATCTGTCGTAAAATTTTATCTACGATAAAAAACTGCAGATACCCGATAGAGACGCTCGGGCATGACAGGATTCTTTGGTTTTTAGAGAGACCAAAAAAGGAAAAAACAATGAAAATGGTTGACGCAAAATCTCAGGCGCAGAAAATTGCTTTTGCTCCGCTGACTTTTCAGGCGGTGCGGGCTGCGTTGAATTTGGGGATATTGAAAGTTTTGGATGATGCGGGCAAAACGGGGATTTCTGCCGGCGAAATAGAAAATAAGCTTGGCTTGTCAGAATATACGGTGACAACTTTGCTTGAGGTTTTGGAGAGCGCGGATATTGTGGATTTTAAGGATGGAAAATATATAACCGCGAAAATAGCCCAATGTTTTTTGTACGACAAAATGACGCAAATAAATATGAACTTTGTCCACGACGTTTGTTATCAGGGCGCTTTTTATCTGCAGGAATCTTTTGTCAAAGGCAAGCCTGAAGGGCTGAAAGTTTTCGGCAATTGGCCGACGGTTTACGAAGGTCTTTCGCAATTGCCCGAACATGTGCAGAAAAGCTGGTTTGCTTTTGACCATTTTTATTCCGACAATGCTTTTAATGACGTTATAAAAATTATTCTTGCGGGCAGCCCTAAAATAATTTATGATGTCGGCGCAAATACAGGCAAGTTTGAAGCTGCGCTTCTTTCAAAAAATTATACGGGAAAGATAGTCCTATGCGACCTTCCCCAGCAGCTTGCCGCAGCAAAAGAAAATTTATCCGCAGCCGGATTTAAGGAAAATTTGATTTTTTATCCGATGGACGTGTTAAAAAAGAGTGGAGAGTGGAGAGTGAAGAGTGAAGATACGACTTTGAAACGACAGAGTGGAGAGTTGAAAGTGGAGAGTGAAGATACGACTTTGAAACGACAGAGTGGAGAGTGGAGAGTGAAGAGTGAAGATACGACTTTGAAACGACAGAGTGGAGAGTTGAAAGTGGAGAGTGAAGATACGATTTTGAAACGACAGAGTGGAGAGTTGAAAGAGGAGGGTTGTTATTGCTCAGCTTCTCAGCTTCCTAGCTTCTCAACTTTTGATTGTGAGGAGGGTAACTCCCCGTTGCCTTTGCCTGACGCGATTCTTATGAGCCAGTTTCTGGACTGTTTTTCAAAAGAAGAAATAATCTCCATTTTAAAAAAGGCTGAAGCCGTAATGACGGAAAAGTCAAAACTTTATATTTTAGAACCTTTTTGGGACAATCAGAAATTTGAAGCCGCAAAATTTTCTCTTACGCACACGTCGTTATATTTTACGGCCATAGCAAACGGAAACAGCAAAATGTACAGCCGCGCCGAAATGGAAGACTGCACCGCCAAAGCCGGATTAAAAATATTAAAATGCCATGAAAACGTCGGCAGCCACGAATACACGCTTTTGGAATGCGGAACGGCAGAGAATAATTAAAGTGCGTTTACACACTATAATAATGAATAGACAAAAACAGCGGCGGTCCGGCATTAGGGATAATCCCGATAAAGTTTTGATAAAAAATTTTGCAGCGATAAATATACAACCTTAGAGGAAAAATGGCGAAGTTTGCAGTGACAGGCATGGGGCTTGTTTCACCGCTTGGCACAGGTAAGGAAATAAACTGGCGCAGGCTTATCAACGGCGAATCGCAGGTGCGTTATGAAATATCTAACGGCTCTTTTGTCGCGCGGGCACAGGATTTTGTTTTAGACGAAAAAGTGCGCCAGCTCGGCATGGCGTTTATTGCCGCCAATGAAGCTGCCGGCGAGGCGGATCTGGACAATTCCGGATATGAGCAAAGCCGCATAGGCATTGCCGCCGGAGAAAGCAAATATAATCTTTTCAGCCGCAATTTTAATATGGAAGAATCTCTTCCCGAAATGCTGAGAAGAGTTCTTCATATCAGAGGGCGCGGCCTTTCCGCTGCCGCGGCGTGCGCTACCGGAGCGGTCAATGTTATTCTTGGGTGCAGGATGATAGAAGACGAAGTTTGTGACGCCGTTATATGCGGCTGCGCAGAAACGGCGATCCACCCGCTTTATCTGCATTCATTTAAAAATATGGGCGTTTTGTCTAAACGCGGAACAAGGCCTTTTGATAAAAACAGGGACGGTTTCGCGATTGGCGAAGGCGCTGGATTTATTGTAATTGAAAATATGAATAAAGCCGTTTTCCGCGGAGCAAAAATATATTGCGAGATTGCGGGTTTTTCAAACGGGCTTCTCACTGACAATATATTAAGAATAACTTCGTCTGAAGGCATGAGGCGGCTTATAAAAAACGCGGTCGGGGGAGAAACGCCGGACTTTATACATATGCACGGCACCGGCACAAAAACAAACGATTATTATGAAAGCGAAGCTATATCAAAAAGTTTTGAAAACGCTAAAAATATATCGCTGTGTTCCACAAAAGCTGCAACGGGACATTTGCTTGGCGCTTCAGGCATGGCCGGCGCGGTATTTTCAATATTAGCAATGAAAGACAATATTGTTCCCCCGACGATAAATTTTAAAGAAACGGATATTCCGTTCGGGCTGGATTATACTCCTGGCAAAAGCATAAAAAAAACGGTCATGTCTTCGCTTTCTTTATCATTCGGTTTCGGCGGACAGGGCGCGGCATTATATTTTAAAAAACCTTATCATGGAGCCTTGTCAGGGGGACGGGGGTTATGACAGAATTTATTAAAAATAAATTATGTCAGAAGCCCCGTCACAATGACAACGGGCAAAATAAAGTTTATGTTAAGGCAAATAAAAAACTAAGCTTGCAAAATGTAACCGTCGCAGCTTTAGCTTGTACCTATGTCTACGAAACAGTCCAAGCCATAAAACACAGCATGAAAAATATAGAGTTTGCCGACGCCGTATTAGTCAGCCACAAAAAACCGTTTTATCTTCCGAAAAATATCCGTTATGCATATACGCCGCAAAATAAAAGCATAAACGAATTTAATTATAAGATGATCTATGAAATGCACAAATACATTAACACCGATTTCATGCTGCTTGTTCATTATGACGGTTTTGTGATCAATCCGGATATGTGGCGCGATGAATTTTTAAATTACGATTATATCGGCGCGCCCTGGCCGAAAAATAATTCTTTAAAAGACGCGAACGGAAATATATGCCGCGTAGGCAACAGCGTTTCAATACGTTCCAAACGTTTAATGGAGCTTCCGTCAAAACTAAATATCCCTTTTGAGCCGGTCCGGTCCGGACGGACAGCTTATGAAGGATCATACAACGAAGACTTGTTCATCTGCGTTAAAAACAAACATATTTTTGAATCCGAAGGAATGAAATTTGCTCCTTTGGAAACTGCAAAACATTTTGCGCGCGAAGCAGGGATAGACGAAATAAAAGGGATCCGCACGTTCGCGTTTCACGACTATTTCGGAAACAATTTTAAAAATAAACGTTTCGGGAGACTTCGCCTCAAATATTGGTTTATCGATAAGCCTTTGAGAATTATAAAACGATTGAAAAAATGGACATAATCAATTTTATTATGGAGAAAAAATGTTAGACGATATATTATCCGAAAAGTTATCGAATATTAAAAAATCGGGATTGCTGCGAAAACTCCGCCTTATTTCTTCAAGTCCGGCGGCAAATGTGATAATTGACGGCAAAAAGTTTATTAACTTTTCTTCAAACAATTATCTTGATTTGGCAGGCAATGAAGAAATAAACAAAGCGGCGTCGGAAGCCGCGCGAAAGTACGGTTTGGGCGGGACTTCGTCCCGTTTAGTCGGCGGGAATCTTTCGATCCACGAAGAATTGGAAACGGAGCTTGCCGCTTTTAAAAATAAGCAGGCTTCGCTTGTCTTTCCCAGCGGATATCAGGCGAATGCCGGAGTAATAAGCGCGCTTGCCTCAATGGAAAATTCCTGCGTAATAATGGACAAACTTAACCACGCTTCAATATGGGACGGCGCGAAACTTTCCGGCGCGCGCGTATTCGTTTACGACCATTGCGACATGAACTCGTTTGAGATCGTGTTAAAACGCGCACGCGGCTACGCGGTAAAACTTGCAATAACGGAATCCGTTTTTTCAATGGACGGGGACGCGGCTCCGCTGCGGGAATTTGCGGAACTTTGTCAAAAATATGATGCGGTAAGCATGGTAGACGAAGCGCATTCCGCGGGTGTATTCGGCAAAGAAGGCAGAGGTTTGGCCGAAATGTACGGCGTGCAGGATAAAATTGATATAGTGATAGGCACTCTTTCAAAAGCTTTTGCCGTACAGGGCGGCTTTGTGTGTTCAAGCCGGAAGCTTGTTGATTTTCTTGTAAATAAAAGCAGAGCTTTTATTTATACAACGGCTGTTTCCCCTGCAATTTGCGCCGCAGCATTAAAATCTTTGGAACTCGTAAAAAAAGCCGGTTCTCAAAGAGAACATTTATTAAAAACGGCTGAAAACTTAAATAAACATTTAAAAAGACAGGGATTTGATACATCAAATTCCTGCACCCAGATAATTCCCGTAATCACCGGAAGCATAAAAAATACGGAAAAACTTTCCGCAGCTTTACTGCGGCACGGAGCGTTCGCGCCGGCAATCAAGCCGCCCACTGTTCCGGAAGGGTTCGCAAGGATCAGAATTTCTCTCACTGCAGGCCATACAAAATCCGATATTGAAAAGTTATTGGAAGCAATAAAGAAGCAGTCTTTTTCTTAGGGTGTGTCGACACGAATTACGCGCATGCGTTTGCCGCATTCCGGAAATAGCAAAAATTTATAATAATATGCTAAAATTTATAGTACGACCCAAGGGGAGCGGTATAATGAAAAAACTTTTGGCTTTTTTGATGTTTTTTGTTTTTGCCACGCCGGTTTATGCAGAAACGTACGCGTATAAAGCAAAAACGATTGATAAAATCGATATAGTTATATCCGCCGGAACGCTTAATATAACGTCGGGCAAGGCAAAAGATATCGTGATTGATATAAAGCCGGATAAATTTGAAAATGCGTTAAGACATGCAAAAGTTGATGAAAAGGGAAATTTACAGCTGTTTTTTGACGGCGAGGAGATTACCGGAGAAGCCGTTATAAATATTGCCGTGCCCTCGGCAAAAAATAAAATAAAGATAAATTCGGCAAATGCCGCTGTAAATGTTTCCGGCATTAAAGGTTCGCTTAACGTAGAAGCGGCGGACGGAAAAGTCAATGTTAAAAAATTCTTCGGAGATTTTAAAATTAATACCGCAAAGGCCGAAGTTAATGCCGAAGGCGGTTTTAAAAAGCTTGCCGTAGAAAGCGGCGCGGACGCTGTAATTTTAGTGTCATTGCGTAAAATTCCGTCGCTTTACGAATACAGCGTTGTCGGCAAAGGAAATGTTACTTTAAAAATTCCTTCGACTTTTGCGAAAGCAAGATTAAAGGTTGACAAAACAGAGTTTCAGATGGCGCTTAATATAGAATAATTGGATTTCTTGTTCAAGAGGCGTCATTCCGATTCAGAATAACACTGCCCGAACGGCATTGTTTTTTAGAATTCCAGCTACCGGAGCAGACATGAACGAAAATAAAATAGCCTTAGTCACGGGCGCAAGTAGGGGAATCGGGGCGGAAATTGCCAAAACTTTGGCAAAAGACGGTTTTGACATATGGCTTAATTACCGTTCAAATGATATTGAAGCGGAAAAAGTCAAAAAAGAAATAGAGTCTTTGGGCAGAAAATGTCTTTTGTTAAAGTTTGACGTAGCCGATTATAAAAATACCGAATCGTCGTTATCGCCGCTATTGGAAACGCAAACTCCGTTTGTCGTCGTAAATAATGCCGGTTTCCGCAGGGATACGCTTCTTATCTGGATGAAGCCGGAAGAGTGGAAAGACGTGATTTCCGTCACGCTTGACGGTTTTTTTAATATAACAAAAACGGTTCTTCCTTCCATGCTCAGAAACAGGGAGGGAAGAATTATAAATATTACGTCGGCGGCCGCGCATTTCGGCGTGCCGGGGCAAAGCAATTATTCGGCGGCAAAAGCCGGTCTTATCGGCGCGACAAAATCGCTCGCCGTTGAGGTTGCGAAAAGAAACGTTTTGGTAAATGCGGTTTCGCCGGGATTTATTGAAACGGATATGCTTGAAGGTTTGCCCATGGAGCAAATTTTGAAAACGATCCCGCTCGGCAAATCAGGCAAAGCCCGGGATGTGGCCGATATGGTTTCTTATCTTGCTTCAGATAAAGCCGGATATATTACGGGGCAGGTGTTTCAGGTAAACGGGGGGATTGGAGCGTAAAGACGGCGGAGAGCGGAGTATGCTGAAAAATCAAACGGCAGAGCGGCGGAGAGTTGAGTGAAGAATAAAGTTAACGGCAAAAGCAAATATGATGTTTTAGTTATCGGGAGCGGGATTTCGGGTTTAACGGCGGCATTGCTTTTTGCCAAGGACGGTAAAAAAGTTGCCATAGTTGAACAGTCGCCGCACATAGCCCCTTTGATCTGCGGATTTGACAGGCGCGGCGTGCATTTTGAAACCGGATTTCACTATTCCGCGGGCTGCGGAAAAGACGGAATCGGAATAAAAATGTTAAAAGAGCTTGGCATTGAAATTCCTTTTGAACTTTGCGAAGATGAAAGTTATGACGAAATCCGTATTTTAGATAAAAATAAATCCGTTAAAATACCTTTTGAAAAGCTTAAGCTTGAGCAAAAACTTGCGGAACTTTTTCCGAAGGAAAAAGAGAATATAAAAAAATATCTGGATTTGATCGAAAATACGAAGAAGAAAATTTCTTTCCTTTATAAAGACGTAAAAGATTTATCGCACGACGAGCTTTTAAACTTTTCGGATAACGGAAAAACTTTGCAAAATGTTTTGGACGAATGTTTTACGGATAACGATTTAAAAGCGCTTTTGGCGCATTCGTATATTTTGTACGGCACGCCGCCGTCAAAAGTATCGTTTGCAGTACACTGCTGCTGCGTAAGTCTTATGATGGATTCCGTTTGGAAAATAAGAGGCGGCGGCAGAGCTCTTGTCAGCGCATTCTCCGAAGCTTTAAGAAAAAATAATGTGGATGTTTTTACAAATAAAAAAGCCGTCAAAATTGAAACGGACGGGAATGAAAAGACGATTTGTTTTGAAGACGGCGCGCGTATGAAGTGTGATTTCTGCGTGTCTTCCGTTCATCCGAAAGAGTTCATTAAAATGGCTCCGGAAGGCGTGTATCGCGCAAATGCAGCCAAAAGGATAAAGGATATTGAAGAAACGCCCGCATTTTTTGTGCTGTACGGAATTTTGCGGGATTCCAAAAAATATAAATGCAGCAATATTGCCTTTGTCAACACTGCAGATTATGCGCGGCCGTTGTATTCCGGAGAAGTTTTGCCGGCATATATTAATTTTTCCGATACGGATCCTCAATCCGTTTGCGTAGTGGCTTTTGTAAAACCGGATAAAATTTATTGGGACAGAAATATGCCGGAGTATGAAGAAAAAAAGCAAAAGACGGCTAAAGAAATAAAAGATAAATTTGCAAAAATAGCCCCTGAAATAGCTTCAAAAATAGAGTATTGCGACATTGCCACGCCCGCGACTTTTAAAAAATATGTTAACTATTACAGCGGGTATGGGATTATGCACGCTTCCGACGGAGTAAATGTTCTTCCGGTGACAAAAATTCCCGGAATATTTTTAACGGGACAGGCAGTTGTGACGCCGGGGCTTTTGGGTGCGTTAATTTCGTCGTTTTTGCTTTATAAAATTATAGAAAGAGACGGACGATAAGTTTTGTCCTTTCAGCCTTTGTTGTTTTGGCGTTAGGGGTTTATTTGGGGCGCAGCTCCAAGAAGAGGTCTAAATGGTAAGCAGAAATCTCTACAGAAAAAGAGTAGTCATCACCGGCGTGGGTTCCGTTTCCCCTTACGGAGCCGGTTCAAAACTTTTGGCTGACAGCATGCTTGAAGGCAAAAGCGCGGTACGGTTTAATGCCGAACTTGCGGAAAATCCGGACATATTAAGCCGGGTTTCTTCGACTGTTCCGGAAATTGATTTTTCTTATATCCCGCGCCATTTCAGACGTTCGATGTCAAAAATGTCATTATATGCCGCTGCCGCCGTAAAAGAAGCTTTGGATACGGCGGGTTTTAAAGAGGCGCCTGCAGGCACT
>WRNH01000090.1 GCA_009776745.1 Endomicrobiia bacterium
TCAAAAGCAAATATGTTTTCAAGCTCTTTTGCTGTATTGCCTTGAGCGCCTTCATAAAGCATTCCGAAAGCGGTGCGTATACTGTAGGGAGAAAAGAAAATGTTTTCTTTTCCTTTCTCTTCATTTATTTCTTTGTACAGCTTTAAAGCCGTTTTATTTACGCCGGTATCTTTTATTTCCGATGTTCCAAAAGTAACTTCCTGCTCTTGTACTTGTTGCGTATCTGCAGATTCATTAATATTTGATTCGGAAGTTTTATTTTTATCCGAAGAACAGCTGAAAACAAATAAACACAAAACCGCGATACCCGATAAAAACTTAAACTTTTTCATAAACTCTCCTTTTTTGAAGCTGAGAAGTTCAAAAGATAGGGAAAATATAATATATAAAAACGACAAAGACTAAAATTTTGGAAATATTTTATGTTTTATTTTTTATATTTTACATTTTCATTACCATTCTCTCCACACTTTTATTATAACATCTCTTTTTATGAATTAGCAAATATCCAAGTAATATACAAATAAGTTAGGATTGTCAAGCCGCTGCTGCAAGCTCCGGCTTATTTATAGATTCCACAAGAGGCAAAGACAAACAATGTCAAGAAATATCTGGGGATGTAGCAACTGACCGGAAAAGAAGGCAAGTTAAAAAATCTTTGATCAGTTACTACGTCCCCGCGACATAGGTTTGTCGTTAGATTTCAATAGATGTATTTATAGAGCAACAGTCCATTTGATACTTCTATCTTTTAATCTATTAAAAGCTGTTAACAATGGTGTCAATACAGCTATAGAGAAAACAAAGAGCGGTGGGCAAGTTGACGGGGGTGTTGATAATTTTTACCGACAAGAAAAATAATGGTCATCGAACAACGGGTACGGAGGAGTTGACCCAAAAATTAAAATACCAATTGCGAGGAAAAATTTAAATCGGGCGTTAATAGCGTGTAAGGTGAAATAAAATTGGGTCAATTCCTCCGTCCCCATCCCCAAAAGTCCCCCACTTAGTCTGCTATGGCTAAAGCGCTAAGTTTTGCATAGTCGATTTTTGAATTATGCCGCGGGTCGCGCGGGATTTTTTTAAGAAAAATTGTACGGTCGTGAGGGATTGCGGAAAACTGCGCTTCAATTTGCCGCTGCGAAATGCCTTTTTTCGCTTCAACCAATAAGCAAGTTTCATTGTTAATTTTCATAACGGTTCCGATTTCAACCCCGTCAATTTCAAGCAGGGCGTTTTCAATGGGAAAAACGTAATATTCTTTGCCCTTGTGTTCAAATTTATTTTTGGCTCTGCCCATCAAAAACAGTCTGCCTTGATTGTCTAAATATCCGGCATCGCCTGTTCGGTGCCATATTTGTCCTTTGTATTTGATTTTTGCGGCCGTTTGAGCTTGAGCGCTATTGTAATATTCTTTCAAAACATGCTTACCCTCAACGCAAATTTCGCCCGTTTCGCCGTCCGGCAGCCACAGACTTTCAAAATCTTCAACCGGAGTGTCAACGTATTTTATTATTTTTAAGTTAATATCAGCCGGTTTGCCGACTAAAAGCCCTTCGTTTGAGCCGCCTTTGTATGCGATCAATTCTTGGGCTGTAATGCCGGAAATAGGCTCAGCTTCGGTTGAACCGAAAATTATTTCGACTTGAGCGGGAGAAAAAGCGTCTTGTAATTTTTTTGCAAGTTTAGGAAATACCGGCGCTCCGCCCGTAAAAATACGCTGTAATGTCGTAATTCTGCCGTATTCTGCAAGTTTTTCATAAAATCGCGGAGAACCGACAGAAGTATTGATTTTATGTCTTTTAATTTCTTTTGCAATTTTTCCGGGATCGATATCCGCAGGTTTTTGCGGATTGAAATTGGGGATGACAGAAGTCGAGCCGCAAGCGATATTGTGCAGAACAAATATAGGCAGAGTCGTAAGATCAATGTCATCAGGCGCGGTTTGCAAGTGTTTTTTCAGCACATAATGCTGCTCTAGCAGGAACTCATGCGTGCGCTTGGCAGCTTTGGGGATTCCTGTCGATCCGGTTGTAAAAGTGATCAAGGCAGTATCTGTCTTGCCCACGGCTGAAACAGTCCGGATACTGCTGCCCGGGCGGAATTTATTCCAACCCGCCACAAAGTTTAAATCAACCTCTCTGATTTTTCCGGACAACAATTTTAACAAAAATGCCTTAGGACATCCTATAAAAGCTTTACACGGAACGACTGTCAACGCTTGCTCCAACTTTTTTTTATCGGCCCATGCGTCAACAAATACGGCAGCCGCGCCTATGTAAAAAATAGCGCAGAGAATTTTGTATAACTCAATTGACATCGGAACAAAAATCAGCGCATTATCGCCTCTTTGCAGACCTTTCTCAATGAAATACTGCGCATAATTTTTTGTACTGTCTGCAAGTTCACCGTAAGTTATTTTTTCATCTTTATGGATTATCGCTGTTTTATCCGGAGATTTTACGGCGTTTTCAAACAGGATTTCTATAATATTTTCAATCATCTTGTCTCCATTCGTAAAGGATATATTTGCGCAGCAATTCCGCATCCTGCGCAAGTATATTTGTAGAATTGTTTTTTTCGTGCATAAATGCATGAATAATTTCGCTATAACCCGAATCAAACGCCTGTTTATACAATTTTTCCGCCAAATATACGCCCAAGCCTTTAATTTTGCAATCCGGAAGTTTTGCCAGAGTTTTTATCACAAGCGACTTTTTGTCTTTCGCAAAAAGATTATCCAAGGCAAAAATAAATGCAAGCGGCGTCTTATCTTTATCTTCCGCAATAAGCGCCCAATCGGGATTCATCAAAGGCAGAACAGGCCGGTACAAATACTGAAATTCCTCATAGGAAATCGGCGTATAAAGGAAATTATCCGAAAAACTTTTTACGCTTATGTCGTAAATTGCCCGTAAATCATTGTCGAATGCGCGTACGGTAATACCTTTTGATTTTAAATTTTTTTCAAAACGCTCAACTCTGGAATAATCTTTGTTTAAATTTTTACAAATCGTGGAAATGTAACGCGCAAGCGGTTTAAAGTCGTTTGATTCAAACAGTTGCGCGTAATACGGCTTGTTGTAGTTATCTAAAAAAAACGGCGGTTTATTATCAGGCAGGGACACTCTGTATTTATGCCATGTCGAACCGTTTATGGGACCGATGATCCTTGTGTTATAAACATTTTTTATGGCATCAAACAAGAACTTCACGGCCGCAGGCTCATTAAACGCTTCAAACCAGCCGATTTTTACAAAACCGTCTTCTTGTATAACCGCTGCGCGCGCAATTGCGTCGATTACAAAAAGTTTGGCGTTTTGCGGCAAACTTTCAGGTTTAGGCGTATAAAACGGGTCACCCTCGTAAATTTCAGCAGGAAGGCTTAAAAACTTTTCTAAATTACCGGATATTTTGTACATACAGCGCCCCCAGCGCAACCAAAGTTGAGGTAAATAAGCTTACGATCAAACCCGTTTTCAAATATTCTTTGTCAGCCCATTCGTATTTGTTCAAAAAATACCAGTAAATCTTAGAGGTTAAAGATAAAGATTTGACTTCAAGCCCTCTCATTTTCCGTTTCCAGTTCCATATAATCAGCGCTTGTTCCAATAAGGAAAACAAGAACGGCACAAAGAAAATTTTATTAAATTCAGCCAAAAATACCCATACCATCGGCACAAAAAGTATGTGAAAAACAGCAACGACCCTGTAAAGTTCACTTTTCTCATTTTGAATTAAAATCCAATTCGTTTTCTGGCCAATCGCGATTGCGGCAAATAAACAGAGCGCGAAATACCAGCCGCCCAGCGCAAGCGCTATATAGGTCATCAGACCGAGCAGTAAAACTCCTGAAAATCCGATTTTCTTATAAGGTTTCATCAAGAACAATAAAATCATAATTATTACAACAAGGTATACAATCTGTCTGGAAATGCCGCCAATAGTCGGCGCGATATTTTGTGAAAGAATAAAAATAGTTCCCAGCGGTACAAAAATATTGTCTACTCCATTTATGCTGACGCTTTCAAAGATAGTTAGAATAAGCGCAATTAAAAGCGCGATTAATACGCTTTCAAGACGTCCGGTTGGAGTGCATAAAAGTAAAATCAAATGCACGATTAAAAACGTGCTTAAAAAGAAAAACAAAGAGCCTTCGGCTGATTTTTTATCATCGGCATCCACCGTAAATTTTTTCAACCCGTAGGTTTTCCCCACAAGCGCGGCAAATGCGTCCGATACGCCAAGAACAGATATTGCAATCACGTAAAACCACGGCTGATCAAGATATTGGGCAAACAAGAAGCATATGTAAACGGCTATAGGATGATATATCGCGCCGCTTGATTTTCTGTCGATACCGTGCACGGATTGCAGAAGCCCGAATTTTTTAGTTATTGCGATAATCAAACCGAACGCGGCGGCCAAGGCAAAAACAGTCCAGGCGGACGTAAAAATAAACGGAAAAAACAGCGTCGTGAATGCTCCGGTAAAATGTACAAATTTGCGCGTTACTTCCACGTTTAAGGCCGAGAATTTACGCAATGTTTCCGCAGCAGCAAAAATAAGAACAAACACGGCCGATATTATACCGGCGGTTATTATATCAGTCATCATTTCACCTCGTCGACAAAAAATGCCTTGTAAAAAAACGCTTTATCTTTCTCATACAGTTTTTGGGATAAATCCTGCAGACAGTTCGCGCGTTCGGGCAGAATTTCGGAAATTTTTCTGTCCACAAGCATATTCCAATATGCAAACCGCGCGCCGGTATTAGCCGTTTCAATAAGCCGGCGCGAAATGTTTTTGAACAATTGCGGATCCATATATTCAAAAATGTCAGACAGGTTAAACGCGTCGAATTTCAAACCGGTTTCTTGAGCCGCTTGATTTATCGTGCCGGTTTTAAGAACAAGCCTGTCTATGTTTTTCTTGATAATATTGAAATTTTCTTCACGGGCAAAATGCGGCAGAACATAGTCGAAATTGCTGAGTAAAATGTAATTTAGATAAGGGTTATTCCAAGCCGGAATACTTGTAAGCGCTGTGTCCGCGCGGGACTTAATACGGGACGATACCGTTTGATTATCTACATATTTAAAAAACTCTTTATCGCGCCCGATCCTGCCCATTGCAGCTCTGCTGAAAAACACTTTGAAAAGGGCTTTAAAACGCCAGTTGTTCATCTTTGTTTCATAAAAGATTCTTTGCGCTTCAATGGATTTTAGCAGAAATAATTCCCTCAAATCTTTCTTGCTAAGCACAAAAGGCATAATGTATTTTGCAAAAATTTGGAAATAGCGTTCAAACTTACCGACGTTAATTATGCCGTTCTCAATAATTTGCGGATTTTGTGAAAAGTAATATTTGCTCTCCGGGCTTAAATGGGATTCGATTTCTTTATAAAAATCCGGCCTACGGGAAGATGTTTTAAAGCCCAGAAGTTCCAGAAACGAAGGATAATCAAGGAATTTTATTGCATTTTTCTTAAACTCCGCGCAGGCGATTTGCGGAATGCTTAAATCAACCGCATAAACAATTTCAGGATTTTTAACCAAAAGAGACAGCGAATTATCACCGGCTGAGGCGATAGAAATGCATTTTGTACTGCTGCCAATATTCAAAGCCTCTAACAATAATTCCGCATCTTCCCAGCAGTTTGCGTATCTTATCATATCGAATTTTGCGCGCTGTTGGATTTCTTTACTCATTTATTATCCTCACAATGCCGGTCGAGCCGTCCATTTCAACTTCATCGCCGTCTTTTATAAGATTAAAAAGATTATTTATGCCTACAATAGCCGGTATTCCCATTTCGCGCGCAACAATTGCCGAGTGCGAGAGAATGCTGCCGCGCTCAACTAAAATTCCTTTGCTGATCGGAAAAAGCGGCACCCAGCCCGGGTCTGTGCGTTCAGCCGCCATAATACACCCTTCAAGTCCCTGAAATTGCGAAACGTCCTTCACTACTTTAACTTTTGCGCGCACAATTCCCGCGCAGCAGCCAATACCTTTAATTCCTTCACCGTTCTCCGTTGATACGGGCGGAGCCGTGTAAGAGTTTGCGCGGTAAACCATTCCGTAAGTTGAAAATCTGTCTGCAGGATGTTTGTTTTCAAATCCTTTAAACTCAATTTTGCGCCGTACAATAAGCGCTTTAATATCTGTGTTTGCCGATGTCCCCAGAACATAATCGAAAATCTCATTTTTTGTCAGATAGAATATATCGCGCAGGTTCTCCACAACTCCTTCGGAATAGAACTTTTCGTCAAGCGCAAGGAAAATTTCCCGCATCAGCCCGAATAGCCGCGTACGCTCAAAACGCAGATTTTCCCGGTTTTTTACTTTCCGGCGCGCGTTTCTCAGCACAAATTTGAATAAAAGTTTTTTTAAACCCTTAAATTTAGCGGAAACCGTTTTTTCCGCATTGCGCCGGATTTCCAGTTCGCGTTCGCGGTCTTTTTCAAGATCCTGCCGGCCCTGCTTGACATAAGAATTAATTATATGCCAAAGCGGCGAAGGGTCCTGCTTATATGTAATAGTTTCCAGTTTAAGCTCGCCGATACAGCGGTTGCCGAATTTTTGTATGAATTTTTCAATATCTTTGTCCGCATTCTCGCCTTTGCAGATTTTATTGGATATTTCGCGGATTTTTATTATAGGCTCGGTTGAAATAATCCCGCTTTCGCCTGTCAAAA
The DNA here is from genome assembly GCA_009776745.1 of Endomicrobiia bacterium. Taxonomy (GTDB): domain Bacteria; phylum Elusimicrobiota; class Endomicrobiia; order Endomicrobiales; family Endomicrobiaceae; genus Endomicrobium_B. The sequence continues at coordinate 6,699 of WRNH01000090.1, forward strand.
GATCGTTCTGTAAAGCGCCGTCTTTATTGATCGGTAAAAGCATTTTTTTAAGAAGTCCGTAGAATATCATCGCATAAAAATCATTTACAAGCGGAGCCTGCCATTTTTTCAGCAGCTTGCGCTCGAGCTCGTGATAAATACCTATCAGTTCATGCGCTGAATATTTTGTCAAATCGGTGTTTTCGTAAGGCAATAGGGCTTGGTTGATACGAGCATAAAACTTATCAATATTTTTTGGCAGTCTAAACAAGTTCAAAATAAGCGTTTTTAGAAGATTTGCAAGCCGCAAATATTTATTTTTTTTGGACTCGACAACGCTTGGGATCTTATCAAGCTTTTGTTTAACTCCCATCATTGATTCCATAAATCCGGCATTGATTTCATATCCCGGCAGAAGTTTCAGCAGCCTGTACCAGCTTAAAAGATTGTAATAAACCCTGCCTTCAATCAGCCCCAACATCTGAAAAGCGTCGCTATTTTCTTCAACAAGTTCTTGTTCGACGCCCATGATCAATAAAAACTGTTTGTAAACTTCCGTATAAACGTCTTTTATGAATGAAAAAGTCAAAGGGGTTGTTATGCCCGAATAACTTTCAATTATATTCGAGTTATCCCAAATGACTTCCTGCTGTGTTTTGTCAGTCAGCATGTGCAGGGTTGTTATCGGGCGCGCCTGTAAAATGTACAATGTACCGTCTGCTATTGCCCATTCAATATCCTGCGGTTTTATGTAATGCTTTGTAATTTTCTTAACCTGTCCGGCAATTTGGCGAACCTGCTCATCGCTTAATACGGGCTTGTCCGCCGTTTCTTTTGTTATAGCGTCATTTTCAAACGTGTAATTATCGGAATTTAATTCCCCTGATACAAGCCCTTCGCAAAGCCCGCATACTGCCGAAATCAGCATCTGGTTTCTGTTGCCTGTAACGGGATTGACCGAAAACGCAACGCCTGAAACTTCCGGTTTAACCATTTCCTGTACGATGACCGCAACTTTTGTATGCATCAAGTTGTTTTGTTTTCTGTAAAATTGCACGCGCTCGGAGTTTGCCGATTCGATAACTGCCTGAACTTTTTTAAAGACTTCATTTGCGGACACATTTAAAAAACTCTCAAACTGTCCGGCATACGAAGCGCCTGTACCGTCTTCCCCGACGGCAGACGAACGTACGGCAAAAAGTTTCCCGGACATTTTATGTTCTTTGAGTTTTAAAAAAATCTTCTCTTCCGTAATTTCTTCATCAACAGAAAAAACAAACCACGCAGGCACGTTCAGCCCGGCTTTTGTTAAAATATCAAGATTATACGCCTTTCCGCCGATCTCAGTTTCAAGGTACATATGCCCTCGCTAAATTTAAAACCATCGGGATTCCTCCCAGCGATAAATACATTCCAAGCGTCCAAACCCCTGACATAGTTTCGATCTTAGCCGATGTTTTTTTGCTGTTGTCTTTAAGGAATTTCAAAGCAGGGAGCGAGCAGAAAACCATAAAAAACAACAAAAATAAAAACGAATATTTTCCAAAACCGGCATAAAAACAGGCGATATTGGCGAAAATAAATGTAATAAATAAAACTGTAAGCCACACATAAACCGCATTTTTGCTTCCCCACAGATAAGAATAAGTTTCAACGCCGGCTTCTTCCGCTTCTTTAGGCCTGATTTTACGTCCGATTTCAATCACTACTCCGTTTAAAAAAGTGACAATAAGAAAAATCGCCAGCCCGCGCGGAAGACCTGCGCCGCTTATATTCCAATCAAGTCCCGTTGTGTAAAAATCAAACACGGGCATGATCATCATATGTGATATAAGATAAGCAATCGGATGTTTGCGGAGCCATTTTCTAATAAAAAATTCTTTTGCCATTATAAACATATAAACCAATACCAATGCCAGAATCCAAAGCATAGAGGGCAGAAAGAAAAAGTTTATAATGATCTGCAGGCCGATAACCGCCGCAATGATAAACTTCAATTCTTTAAATGAAATAAGCCCGCGCGGCACAGGGAGATACGGGCGGTGTTTTGCGTCGTCTTCAGCGTCTTTAAACTCGTCAAAAAGTCTTAACAAAAAGAAGGATATAAAGGCTGTCAGAGTTCCGAATACAAGCGCAGTCCACGAAAAATCAGTAATGTTCCGCAGAATTTTTGAATAAGACATTGCCGAAAATGAAAACGCAAACACCATCAATCCGTAAACGAAAAACGGAAATCTTTCGTTTTGGTATATCAGGAATCTCCGAATAAAACTTAAAGCATTTTCTTTTTCTATCGTATTTTGGGATATATGTTTCATTAATTTTTACCTTTGATCAAATTATACAATTTAGTTCTATTGCAGCGCCATTTGCGACAGCATTACATAATCCGTTTTGCCGGTGCCCATTAGTGGGATTTTTTCCAAAATTTTTATGTTTTTCGGCACGAAAAGTTCGCTTA
>WRNH01000091.1 GCA_009776745.1 Endomicrobiia bacterium
CCGCCATAAACAAATTATGGCCGCAGGAAGCCCACGCCGTAGTAGCCATACCGGACGAAAAAAAAGGCGAACAATTAGTTTTATTCACCACACGCAAAGCAACAGTGTTTAACGAAATATCGGCAGCTTTCAAACAGCAGGGCTTAAGCGAACTTTTCGTGCCGAAAAACATAAAAATTTTGGAAAAAATCCCACTAATGGGCACCGGCAAAACGGATTATGTAATGCTGTCGCAAATGGCAGAGTAATAAATTTTAAAGGAGAAAATTATGGATGGTGAAAATAATAAAAAAAGAAAAATTCTTATTATACTTCGCGGGGTTGTGTTTGGTATTATGCTTAGTGTTGCGTTGTTTATTTGCTTTATGGGATGCGGCAACATGGGTACTAGGCCGTATGGTAATACTAGCGAGTTTTGGTGGGGCATCGCATTCATAATGCTTAATGGTAATGGGGAAAGCACTTCCAAAACGGGTATTTCGATGTTTTGGTTGGGCATCGCATTCATAATGCTTAATGGCATAATGCTTTCATTTTTGATATCAAGGAGTAAGCAAAAAGAACAAGAAGAAAAACAAAGAATAGATCTTGAAAGAGAATGCTTGAAATCAGTATCCGACAAATCAAAAAATATAACTTGGAAAGGCAAAAGTTATATTGATGAAGATGATTTTAAGTATGCTGATTCTTTGGAATATGGCATCTGGAAATCTTTAGAAGCTAGATATCAAAAAGAAAAACAAAGAATAGATCTTGAAAGAGAATGCTTGAAATCAGTATCCGACAAATCAAAAAATATAACTTGGAAAGGCAAAAGTTATATTGATGAAGATGATTTTAAATATTCTGATTCTTTGGAATATGGCTTCTGGAAATCTTTAAGAGCTAAATATATCGACAAGCCTGAGCAAACTCCGTCACAAGATAATTCTAAAAAAAAGAAGTTTGGAAATAAAAATAATTAATCGAAATACTTAGCATTTTAGCGCTTTTATTGATTTTGGAATTTGTCATAAAATGGTGAACATAAAAACTGATAACGGAGTGCATAAATGATTTTATATGCTTTATTTTACATTTTAGGGATTGACGCGGCTGTTTTTATGGCTATAGAATTAAAAATCAGTTATAAAAAACATGATTTGCCGGTGTTATTTTTTGGATTGTTCGGTATTTTATTAGGCGCAAAAATACCAGTGTGGATTTCTTACGGATTTAACCAAAACACTTTGTTAATGGGAAAAAGTTTATTCGGCGGACTTTTGGGCGCTTTTGTTTCAATAAACTTGTATAAATTTATTTTTAAAAGAATGTCAAAGAGTTTCGGGGATAACTTTGCCTTAATGTTTGCTCTGGGCGCAGGCTTAGCGAAATTAGGCTGTTTTTTTTCCGGCTGCTGCGGAGGCAAAGAATGGGGTTTTTTAGGTATTGAATATTACCCGACGCAACTCATTGAGAGTCTGTTTAATTTTGTTATGGTAATAATTTTATATGAGCTTTTTAAAAACGGCAAAGTAAAAAATATGCTGTTTCCGATTTATGTTTCTTCTTATATGGTAGCTCGTTTTTTTGTGGAGTTTATAAGGACAGAATCGCCAGCCGTCTTTGGACTTACAGTATATCAGATTATCGCGTTAGCGCTTCTGCCTGTTTTGTCATTTATTATAAGGAAACGATATGCCGTATCACAAAATATTGTTTCTTAATTTTATTTATTTTACGGATTTTATAATTTTGTCAAGTGTGATTTATAAATTTGTTTCAATAAAAGGCCGCGCAAAGCAACAGTGTTTAACGAAATATCGGCAGCTTTCAAACAGCAGGGTTTAAGCGAACTTTTCGTGCCGAAAAACATAAAAATTTTGGAAAAAATCCCACTAATGGGCACCGGCAAAACGGATTATGTAATGCTGTCGCAAATGGCGCTGCAATAGAACTAAATTGTATAATTTGATCAAAGGTAAAAATTAATGAAACATATATCCCAAAATACGATAGAAAAAGAAAATGCTTTAAGTTTTATTCGGAGATTCCTGATATACCAAAACGAAAGATTTCCGTTTTTCGTTTACGGATTGATGGTGTTTGCGTTTTCATTTTCGGCAATGTCTTATTCAAAAATTCTGCGGAACATTACTGATTTTTCGTGGACTGCGCTTGTATTCGGAACTCTGACAGCCTTTATATCCTTCTTTTTGTTAAGACTTTTTGACGAGTTTAAAGACGCTGAAGACGACGCAAAACACCGCCCGTATCTCCCTGTGCCGCGCGGGCTTATTTCATTTAAAGAATTGAAGTTTATCATTGCGGCGGTTATCGGCCTGCAGATCATTATAAACTTTTTCTTTCTGCCCTCTATGCTTTGGATTCTGGCATTGGTATTGGTTTATATGTTTATAATGGCAAAAGAATTTTTTATTAGAAAATGGCTCCGCAAACATCCGATTGCTTATCTTATATCACATATGATGATCATGCCCGTGTTTGATTTTTACACAACGGGACTTGATTGGAATATAAGCGGCGCAGGTCTTCCGCGCGGGCTGGCGATTTTTCTTATTGTCACTTTTTTAAACGGAGTAGTGATTGAAATCGGACGTAAAATCAGGCCTAAAGAAGCGGAAGAAGCCGGCGTTGAAACTTATTCTTATCTGTGGGGAAGCAAAAATGCGGTTTATGTGTGGCTTACAGTTTTATTTATTACATTTATTTTCGCCAATATCGCCTGTTTTTATGCCGGTTTTGGAAAATATTCGTTTTTATTTTTGTTGTTTTTTATGGTTTTCTGCTCGCTCCCTGCTTTGAAATTCCTTAAAGACAACAGCAAAAAAACATCGGCTAAGATCGAAACTATGTCAGGGGTTTGGACGCTTGGAATGTATTTATCGCTGGGAGGAATCCCGATGGTTTTAAATTTAGCGAGGGCATATGTACCTTGAAACTGAGATCGGCGGAAAGGCGTATAATCTTGATATTTTAACAAAAGCCGGGCTGAACGTGCCTGCGTGGTTTGTTTTTTCTGTTGATGAAGAAATTACGGAAGAGAAGATTTTTTTAAAACTCAAAGAACATAAAATGTCCGGGAAACTTTTTGCCGTACGTTCGTCTGCCGTCGGGGAAGACGGTACAGGCGCTTCGTATGCCGGACAGTTTGAGAGTTTTTTAAATGTGTCCGCAAATGAAGTCTTTAAAAAAGTTCAGGCAGTTATCGAATCGGCAAACTCCGAGCGCGTGCAATTTTACAGAAAACAAAACAACTTGATGCATACAAAAGTTGCGGTCATCGTACAGGAAATGGTTAAACCGGAAGTTTCAGGCGTTGCGTTTTCGGTCAATCCCGTTACAGGCAACAGAAACCAGATGCTGATTTCGGCAGTATGCGGGCTTTGCGAAGGGCTTGTATCAGGGGAATTAAATTCCGATAATTACACGTTTGAAAATGACGCTATAACAAAAGAAACGGCGGACAAGCCCGTATTAAGCGATGAGCAGGTTCGCCAAATTGCCGGACAGGTTAAGAAAATTACAAAGCATTACATAAAACCGCAGGATATTGAATGGGCAATAGCAGACGGTACATTGTACATTTTACAGGCGCGCCCGATAACAACCCTGCACATGCTGACTGACAAAACACAGCAGGAAGTCATTTGGGATAACTCGAATATAATTGAAAGTTATTCGGGCATAACAACCCCTTTGACTTTTTCATTCATAAAAGACGTTTATACGGAAGTTTACAAACAGTTTTTATTGATCATGGGCGTCGAACAAGAACTTGTTGAAGAAAATAGCGACGCTTTTCAGATGTTGGGGCTGATTGAAGGCAGGGTTTATTACAATCTTTTAAGCTGGTACAGGCTGCTGAAACTTCTGCCGGGATATGAAATCAATGCCGGATTTATGGAATCAATGATGGGAGTTAAACAAAAGCTTGATAAGATCCCAAGCGTTGTCGAGTCCAAAAAAAATAAATATTTGCGGCTTGCAAATCTTCTAAAAACGCTTATTTTGAACTTGTTTAGACTGCCAAAAAATATTGATAAGTTTTATGCTCGTATCAACCAAGCCCTATTGCCTTACGAAAACACCGATTTGACAAAATATTCAGCGCATGAACTGATAGGTATTTATCACGAGCTCGAGCGCAAGCTGCTGAAAAAATGGCAGGCTCCGCTTGTAAATGATTTTTATGCGATGATATTCTACGGACTTCTTAAAAAAATGCTTTTACCGATCAATAAAGACGGCGCTTTACAGAACGATCTTTTGACAGGCGAAAGCGGGATTATTTCAACCGAGCCTATAATAAAAATCCGCGAAATATCCAATAAAATCTGCAAAGGCGAGAATGCGGACAAAGATATTGAAAAATTCATACAAAAATTCGGCAACCGCTGTATCGGCGAGCTTAAACTGGAAACTATTACATATAAGCAGGACCCTTCGCCGCTTTGGCATATAATTAATTCTTATGTCAAGCAGGGCCGGCAGGATCTTGAAAAAGACCGCGAACGCGAACTGGAAATCCGGCGCAATGCGGAAAAAACGGTTTCCGCTAAATTTAAGGGTTTAAAAAAACTTTTATTCAAATTTGTGCTGAGAAACGCGCGCCGGAAAGTAAAAAACCGGGAAAATCTGCGTTTTGAGCGTACGCGGCTATTCGGGCTGATGCGGGAAATTTTCCTTGCGCTTGACGAAAAGTTCTATTCCGAAGGAGTTGTGGAGAACCTGCGCGATATATTCTATCTGACAAAAAATGAGATTTTCGATTATGTTCTGGGGACATCGGCAAACACAGATATTAAAGCGCTTATTGTACGGCGCAAAATTGAGTTTAAAGGATTTGAAAACAAACATCCTGCAGACAGATTTTCAACTTACGGAATGGTTTACCGCGCAAACTCTTACACGGCTCCGCCCGTATCAACGGAGAACGGTGAAGGAATTAAAGGTATTGGCTGCTGCGCGGGAATTGTGCGCGCAAAAGTTAAAGTAGTGAAGGACGTTTCGCAATTTCAGGGACTTGAAGGGTGTATTATGGCGGCTGAACGCACAGACCCGGGCTGGGTGCCGCTTTTTCCGATCAGCAAAGGAATTTTAGTTGAGCGCGGCAGCATTCTCTCGCACTCGGCAATTGTTGCGCGCGAAATGGGAATACCGGCTATTGTAGGCATAAATAATCTTTTTAATCTTATAAAAGACGGCGATGAAGTTGAAATGGACGGCTCGACCGGCATTGTGAGGATAATAAATGAGTAAAGAAATCCAACAGCGCGCAAAATTCGATATGATAAGATACGCAAACTGCTGGGAAGATGCGGAATTATTGTTAGAGGCTTTGAATATTGGCAGCAGTACAAAATGCATTTCTATCGCCTCAGCCGGTGATAATTCGCTGTCTCTTTTGGTTAAAAATCCTGAAATTGTTTATGCGGTTGATTTAAGCATTCCGCAAATCGCCTGCGCGGAGTTTAAGAAAAATGCAATAAAATTCCTTGATTATCCTTCGTTTCTGGAACTTCTGGGCTTTAAAACATCTTCCCGTAGGCCGGATTTTTATAAAGAAATCGAATCCCATTTAAGCCCGGAGAGCAAATATTACTTTTCACAAAATCCGCAAATTATTGAGAACGGCATAATTAACGTCGGTAAGTTTGAACGCTATTTCCAAATTTTTGCAAAATACATTATGCCTTTTGTGCTTAGCAAGAAAGATTTGAGGGAATTATTTCTGCTAAAATCCATTGAAGCGCAAAGAATCTTTTATGAAACAAAGATGAACAACTGGCGTTTTAAAGCCCTTTTCAAAGTGTTTTTCAGCAGAGCTGCAATGGGCAGGATCGGGCGCGATAAAGAGTTTTTTAAATATGTAGATAATCAAACGGTATCGTCCCGTATTAAGTCCCGCGCGGACACAGCGCTTACAAGTATTCCGGCTTGGAATAACCCTTATCTAAATTACATTTTACTCAGCAATTTCGACTATGTTCTGCCGCATTTTGCCCGTGAAGAAAATTTCAATATTATCAAGAAAAACATAGACAGGCTTGTTCTTAAAACCGGCACGATAAATCAAGCGGCTCAAGAAACCGGTTTGAAATTCGACGCGTTTAACCTGTCTGACATTTTTGAATATATGGATCCGCAATTGTTCAAAAACATTTCGCGCCGGCTTATTGAAACGGCTAATACCGGCGCGCGGTTTGCATATTGGAATATGCTTGTGGACAGAAAAATTTCCGAAATTCTGCCCGAACGCGCGAACTGTCTGCAGGATTTATCCCAAAAACTGTATGAGAAAGATAAAGCGTTTTTTTACAAGGCATTTTTTGTCGACGAGGTGAAATGATGACTGATATAATAACCGCCGGTATAATATCGGCCGTGTTTGTTCTTATTTTTGCTGCTGCGGAAACATTGCGTAAATTCTCGGCCTTAAACGTGGAAGTAACGCGCAAATTTGTACATTTTACCGGAGCATTCACGACGCTGTTTTTTCCGTTTATTTTTACGTCCGCCTGGACTGTTTTTGCCTTGGCCGCCGCGTTCGGTTTGATTATCGCAATAACTAAAAAATTCGGGCTTCTGCAATCCGTGCACGGTATCGACAGAAAATCAAGCGGCGCGATATATCATCCTATAGCCGTTTACATATGCTTCTTGTTTGCCCAATATCTTGATCAGCCGTGGTTTTACGTGATTGCAATATCTGTTCTTGGCGTATCGGACGCATTTGCCGCGCTTGTGGGGAAAACCTACGGGTTGAAAAAATTTACGGTGGATGCCGATGATAAAAAATCAGCCGAAGGCTCTTTGTTTTTCTTTTTAAGCACGTTTTTAATCGTGCATTTGATTTTACTTTTATGCACTCCAACCGGACGTCTTGAAAGCGTATTAATCGCGCTTTTAATTGCGCTTATTCTAACTATCTTTGAAAGCGTCAGCATAAATGGAGTAGACAATATTTTTGTACCGCTGGGAACTATTTTTATTCTTTCACAAAATATCGCGCCGACTATTGGCGGCATTTCCAGACAGATTGTATACCTTGTTGTAATAATTATGATTTTATTGTTCTTGATGAAACCTTATAAGAAAATCGGATTTTCAGGAGTTTTACTGCTCGGTCTGATGACCTATATAGCGCTTGCGCTGGGCGGCTGGTATTTCGCGCTCTGTTTATTTGCCGCAATCGCGATTGGCCAGAAAACGAATTGGATTTTAATTCAAAATGAGAAAAGTGAACTTTACAGGGTCGTTGCTGTTTTTCACATACTTTTTGTGCCGATGGTATGGGTATTTTTGGCTGAATTTAATAAAATTTTCTTTGTGCCGTTCTTGTTTTCCTTATTGGAACAAGCGCTGATTATATGGAACTGGAAACGGAAAATGAGAGGGCTTGAAGTCAAATCTTTATCTTTAACCTCTAAGATTTACTGGTATTTTTTGAACAAATACGAATGGGCTGACAAAGAATATTTGAAAACGGGTTTGATCGTAAGCTTATTTACCTCAACTTTGGTTGCGCTGGGGGCGCTGTATGTACAAAATATCCGGTAATTTAGAAAAGTTTTTAAGCCTTCCTGCTGAAATTTACGAGGGTGACCCGTTTTATACGCCTAAACCTGAAAGTTTGCCGCAAAACGCCAAACTTTTTGTAATCGACGCAATTGCGCGCGCAGCGGTTATACAAGAAGACGGTTTTGTAAAAATCGGCTGGTTTGAAGCGTTTAATGAGCCTGCGGCCGTGAAGTTCTTGTTTGATGCCATAAAAAATGTTTATAACACAAGGATCATCGGTCCCATAAACGGTTCGACATGGCATAAATACAGAGTGTCCCTGCCTGATAATAAACCGCCGTTTTTTTTAGATAACTACAACAAGCCGTATTACGCGCAACTGTTTGAATCAAACGACTTTAAACCGCTTGCGCGTTACATTTCCACGATTTGTAAAAATTTAAACAAAGATTATTCCAGAGTTGAGCGTTTTGAAAAAAATTTAAAATCAAAAGGTATTACCGTACGCGCATTCGACAATGATTTACGGGCAATTTACGACATAAGCGTAAAAAGTTTTTCGGATAATTTCCTTTATACGCCGATTTCCTATGAGGAATTTCAGTATTTGTACCGGCCTGTTCTGCCTTTGATGAATCCCGATTGGGCGCTTATTGCGGAAGATAAAGATAAGACGCCGCTTGCATTTATTTTTGCCTTGGATAATCTTTTTGCGAAAGACAAAAAGTCGCTTGTGATAAAAACTCTGGCAAAACTTCCGGATTGCAAAATTAAAGGCTTGGGCGTATATTTGGCGGAAAAATTGTATAAACAGGCGTTTGATTCGGGTTATAGCGAAATTATTCATGCATTTATGCACGAAAAAAACAATTCTACAAATATACTTGCGCAGGATGCGGAATTGCTGCGCAAATATATCCTTTACGAATGGAGACAAGATGATTGAAAATATTATAGAAATCCTGTTTGAAAACGCCGTAAAATCTCCGGATAAAACAGCGATAATCCATAAAGATGAAAAAATAACTTACGGTGAACTTGCAGACAGTACAAAAAATTATGCGCAGTATTTCATTGAGAAAGGTCTGCAAAGAGGCGATAATGCGCTGATTTTTGTTCCGATGTCAATTGAGTTATACAAAATTCTCTGCGCTATTTTTTACATAGGCGCGGCTGCCGTATTTGTTGACGCATGGGCCGATAAAAAAAAGTTGGAGCAAGCGTTGACAGTCGTTCCGTGTAAAGCTTTTATAGGATGTCCTAAGGCATTTTTGTTAAAATTGTTGTCCGGAAAAATCAGAGAGGTTGATTTAAACTTTGTGGCGGGTTGGAATAAATTC
>WRNH01000092.1 GCA_009776745.1 Endomicrobiia bacterium
GCGANGCCGGAACGCATACATTTTTAATTGTCTTTTAATGAGGTGATGAAATGAAAGCTTTTGTTTTGGCTGCCGGAGCAGGGACGCGGTTGAGGCCTTTGACGCGTAATATTCCTAAACCTATGATCCCAATACTGGGCAAACCGGCATTGTATCATACTTTAAATAATCTTAAAAAATACGGTTTTGACGACGTATGCATAAATCTTTTTCATTGTCCGGATTCCATAACGGATTATTTTGAAAATAATTATATGGATATTGATATAAATTATTCATTGGAAAAAAAACTGCTTGGCACCGCAGGTGCCGTAAAAAAACGGGAAAAGTTTTTGGATGAAACTTTTGTCGTTATGTCCGGAGACGGGCTTACCGATATAAATTTAAAAAAAGTTTTGGAGTTTCATAAAAAGAAAAAAGCTCTTGCGACGATAGTTTTAAAGAAAATAGAGGCAAGGTTTGAATACGGAATCACCATTGCCGGCAAAGACGGGAAAGTAAAGAAATTTGTCGAAAAGCCTAAATGGAACGATATTTTTGCCGATACCGTAAATACGGGTATTTACGTTTTTGAACCTGAAATATTTAAATATATCCCTAAAAATAAATTTTTTGATTTCAGCATGGATCTATTCCCTTTGCTTTTAAGAAATAAAAAGAAAGTTTACGGTTATGTAATGGACGGATACTGGACGGATATCGGCAATATTTTTGAATATAAAAAAGGGGTTTTTGACGCTTTAGACGGAAAAGTTAAAATTGATATGCCGTGCTGCAAAAAAAAAGGAAGTTATATAAGCAAATATGCTAAAATTGATAAAAGCGTAAAAATAAAAGGCCCGTGTTTTATAAACGATAATGTTTATATAGGCAAAAATGTAATTATTGATCCTTATTCGGTAATATCCAAAAACGTAAAGATAGAAGATAATGCCGTTATAGAAAAAACTATTGTATGGAACGGTTCTCACATAGGAAAAGGCGCAAAATTAAGCAATACGATAGTAGGTTATGAAGGCAAAATCCCAAACGGAATCACGCTTTTTGATTCGATAATAATGAGCTAAGAACGACAGAGTGAAAAGTGAAGAGTTAGAAGTGAAAATAAAGTGTTTTCGCTTTGCGAAAACTTGTTAATAGGTTTCGGCGAAGCCGAAACACAATATCTTCACTCTCCACTCTTCACTTTTCACTCTGTCGTTAAACTGGAGAAAAAATGGACAAGAAACAAGGTTATTTTTTTACGTCGGAATCTGTAACAGAAGGGCATCCGGATAAGGTTTGCGATATAGTGTCGGATTCTATTCTTGACGCTATTTTAGCTAAAGACCCCAAGGCAAGAGTGGCTTGCGAAACTTTCGCTTCGCCGGGTATGGTGATAGTAGGCGGGGAAATTACTACAAGCACTTATGTAAATGTGCAGCAGGTAGTCAGAAATGCGATCAGGAAGATAGGTTATGATAAATCCGAATTCGGGTTTAATTATAAAGACTGCGCGGTAGTAAATATTATAAATTCCCAGTCGCCGGATATTGCGCAAGGCGTGGACACGGGCGGAGCGGGCGACCAGGGGCTTATGATCGGTTTTGCGTGCAGAGAAACGCCTGAATTTATGCCATTGCCTATAAGTTTAGCGCATAAACTCGCTTTAAAACTTACCGAAGTAAGAAAAAAAGGAATACTTCCTTATTTGGGGCCTGACGGAAAAACCCAGGTTACCGTGGAATATGTTGATTGGAAACCGAAAAGAATAGATGCCGTTGTTCTTTCCACGCAGCATAATGAAAGCATCCTCGATAAGACCGGTAAAAAAATCACCGAAAAATCAAAAAAGGAAATACGCGAAAAAATCATTGATCCGGTCTTAAGCAAATGGATAGATAAAAATACTAAAATTTATATAAATCCGACGGGCAAATTTGTCGTCGGAGGGCCTCAGGCGGACACAGGTCTTACCGGAAGAAAGATCATTGTCGATACCTACGGAGGAATGGCTCCTCACGGCGGCGGCGCGTTTTCCGGAAAAGATTCCACGAAAGTTGACAGAAGCGCGTGCTATATGGCAAGACACATAGCCAAAAACATTGTTGCAGCGGGGCTGGCGGATAAATGTACGGTGCAGCTTGCTTATGCCATAGGCATTGCCGAGCCGGTTTCGGTTATGGTCGATACGCATCATACGGGAAAAATACCGGGACAGAAGATCGAACCTGTCGTGAGAAAAATATTTCCTTTAACGCCAAAAGGCATTATGGAATACTTAAAGCTTCGCCGTCCGATTTTCGCGCAGACCGCAGCATACGGCCATTTCGGAAGAAAGGAAAAAGATTTTACTTGGGAAAGTTTGAATAAGGTGGAAGAACTTAGAAAGGCAATTAACAAATAAAGAGTAAAGAGTTAAGAGTGAAAAGTGAAGATAACGTGTTTTCGCGAAGCGAAAACTAATTAATTAGATTTCGGCAGAGCCGAAATTCAATATTTCCACTCTTCACTCTTCAATCTTCACTCTGTATCTAAAAAGGGGTTTTATGAACTACGACATAAAAGACATTAAGCTTGCTGAGAAGGGGAACAAAAGGATCGTTTGGGCTGAAAAGGAAATGCCGGTTTTGAGGCAGATAAAGGAAAGATTTGCAAAGCAGAAACCTTTAAAAAATAAAAATATTGCGTGCTGTCTGCATGTTACGACTGAGACTGCAAATTTAGCCATAACATTAAAAGCGGGCGGAGCTAATGTTTATTTGTGCGCTTCAAACCCTCTTTCGACGCAGGACGATGTTGCGGCCTCGCTTGTTAAACATCATCAAATTCCAGTGTTTGCGATCAAAGGCGAGAATAATAAAACGTATTACAGCCATATAAACGCTCTTTTGGGAACAAAGCCTGAAATTACGATGGACGACGGAGCAGATCTTGTGACCGCGATCATTACCAAGAGAAAAGATTTGCTTAAAAATATTATCGGCGGGACGGAAGAAACTACTACCGGAGTCATACGTTTAAGAGCGATGGCTGGCGACGGAGTTTTGGCATATCCGGTAATTGCGGTAAATGACGCTTTAACAAAACATTTTTTTGACAACAGATACGGCACCGGACAGTCGACGATCGACGGAATTATAAGAGCGACAAATATTTTGATCGCCGGAAAAGTTGTTGTCGTCGCGGGTTACGGATGGTGCGGCAGAGGTTTTGCCATGCGGGCAAAAGGACTTGGAGCTCACGTAATAGTGACTGAAGTCGATCATCTTAAAGCCATTGAAGCGGCAATGGACGGATATGAAGTTATGCCGATGAAAGACGCGGCAAAAAAAGGCGATATTTTTGTAACTCTTACAGGGGATTTGAATGTTGTCGATAAGCATCATTTTCCTTTAATGAAAGACGGCGCGATCGTGTGTAATTCAGGGCATTTTAATGATGAAATAAATCTGAAAGCGTTAAAACAAATGTCAAAATCAATAAAAAATGTAAGAGATTTCACCGATGAATACACTTTAAAAAATAATAAGAAAATTTGTGTCCTCGGCGAAGGAAGGCTTATAAATTTAGCCGCGGCAGAAGGCCATCCGGCAAGCGTTATGGATATGTCTTTTGCCAATCAGGCTTTGTCGGCCGAATATATGGTCAAAAATTATAAAAATCTTCAAAAGAAGGTTTATGTTGTTCCGGAAAAACTGGACAAAGAAATAGCCAGACTTAAATTGAACGCAATGGGCATAAAAATAGACAAACTTACGCCGGAACAGATAAAATATTTAAATTCGTGGCAGTCGGGAACTTAAAACGGCAGAGTGGAAAGTGAAGAGTGAAAAGTGAAGATAACGACAAAGGCAAACATGTATTTGGTTTGTCATTCCGTGCTTGACACGGAATCCATTTTTACTAAATATTCGCGCGAAGCGCTCATTATCTTCACTTTTCACTCTCCACTCTTCACTCTGTAGTTAATGTATGCACTCGCAAAGGTATGATTTTTTATGAATAACAAATTTAACCTTACTATCGAAGAAAATATTTTTTTGGCAAAAAAAATGCTTGTCGGCAGCATATATTCGTCGGCAAAAATTGAGGGAGTAAATACCACATTTCCCGAAACCGAAACGATTCTTGAAGGCGTGAATGTTCCTGCGGCCAAACTTGACGACATTATCACTATTTTAAATCTTCGCGACGCTTGGCGGGAAATTTTCAATACGATCAATGAACCTTTGACATTGGAATATTTGCTTAAGATAAATTCATTTGTCAGCCGCAACGAATCTTTGGAATGGGGCTCATTGCGGACCGGAAAAGTCGGTATTTCGGGAACAAACTATATTCCGGAAATTCCAGATAAAACTAATGTCGCAAACGATATAATAAAAATATCAGCTTCGGCATTATCAGCTGCGGAACAAGCATTAGATATAATGCTTTATATTATGCGTTCCCAGCTTTTTTGGGACGGCAATAAAAGAACGGCAATATTGTCTGCCAATAAATATTTAATTATTAACGGCGGCGGTATTTTGCTTATTAATGAAGAATATATTGCCGGCTTTAACGCGAAATTAACGGATTTTTATAATACAAATAAACCGCAGGAATTAAAAAAATTCCTTTACGAAAATTGCATTTTGGGAATTGAGAAATAATAAAACGGCAAAAGAAAAGTTTGAAGTGTGGAGTTGTTGTGTTTCGGCTCTGCCGAAACCTGATCAATAAGTTTTTGCTTCGCAAAAACACAATCACCCCACACTCCAAACTCCACACTCCATACCGTAGTTAAAAAAGGATTAGCATGATAAACATAGCTTTCGGATTTGACGATAATTTCGCGCCTCACTGCGCGGCAACTGCGGCTTCGGTTTTGGCTAATCATAAGATAATTACCGAAGAAGATAAGATTCATTTTTTCTTCTTCTGCAATATCAGCGATGAAAACAAGGAAAAGCTGCTTCAGCTTAAAAAAATTCAGGATTTCAAACATACGTTTGTAAATATAGACGAATCCGAATTCAAAGGGCTTCCTTTGCGCAACGGTCAGAAGGTTGCGATTTATAATGTTCTTATGATACCCGTGCTTATTCCTTCGGAGATAAAAAAAATTATTTATCTTGATTCCGATCTTATAGTCAATAAAGATATATCGCAGCTATGGAATATAAATATTGACGATTATCCGGTAGCGGCGGTAAAAGACGATTACAAGGGGAAGCCTAATTATTTCAACTCCGGAGTCATGATTTTAAATATTCCTAAATTGAAGGAGTTCGGTTATTACGATAAATGGAAAGAATACGTAAAAGAAAATACGCATAAAATGACTTTGCATGATCAGGACATATTGAATCCGATTTTGAGATTAAAAGCGTTTTATCTGCCCGTAAATTGGAATGTTCATCACGGTATTTTCCAGACTTTATATGAAAATTTCTGCAAAAAAGATTCAAACGAATTTTTTTCTTTCTGCCATATAGTTCATTATTCGACTAAAGTAAAGCCGTGGCATGCGCTGCCTGTCCATCCTTTAAAAAATCTTTATTTTAAATATCTCTTGATGACTCCGTGGAGCAATAATGTAAAAAAATATCCGGCAGGTTTAAAAATAAAATGTTTTTGTAAAATGTTTTTTAAATATTGGTTTGTTCATCCCGCTTTTTTTGTTAAACCGAAATTTTGGAAAGAGATCGGCAAAAAAGGCTGGCTGATGACATTGTATTGAACAGGGGTCTCTAAAAATGCGGTTTTTAGAGAAACCCGATTACAATTGGAGGGCGATATGGTATTGGATCTATCATCATTTAAAAAAGCCGTAAATAGTTTGAATGAAGTTCTGGATGAATTAGAAAAAGATAAAACAAATAAATTTGTTAAAGACTCGGCAGTTCAAAGATTTGAATATACTTACGAGTTGGCATATAAGATGCTTCGCCGCTTTTTGGAAATTACGGAACATAGCAAACAGCAAGTTGAAGAAATGAGTTTTTCAAATATTATTCGTACTGCAAATGAGAAAGGTTTGCTGTTAAATGATCTTGAAAAATGGGTGATATACAGGGAAAAACGCAATATAACAAGCCATGTTTATGACGAAAATAAGGCAGATTCCGTCATTTCCGTAATACCCGATTTTTTCAAAGAATCGGATTTTCTTCTAAATAAATTATCAGAAAGAGTCGGCAGATTATGAGTTTATCGATAGAAGAACGGCATCTAAAAATAATAAATAAAATTTTAAACGAAAATTTAAAAAATACAAATGCCGTTATTTATGTTTTTGGTTCAAGGGCAAACGGGAAAGCCGGAAAATATTCGGATTTGGACTTAGCTGTGGATTATTCAGGGCAGAAACTGCCTTTTGAAATATATGCAAGTTTGGTCAATGCGTTTGAAAACTCCGTTTTGCCTTATAAAGTTGACGTCGTTGATTTAAATGAAATATCAGATCAATTCAGAAATAATATAAAAAATGATTTTGTTGAGTTGAAAATAATATAGATTATGATAAAAAAAACAATTACGTCCTTTAGGAAATATTTTGCAAAAATGCTTTTTGACAGGTCCGTCAAATCCGGCAAAAAGCTTGATATGGGCGGTGTAAAGAGTATTTTATTTTTAAGGCACGACAATAAAATCGGAGATATGGCCGTTTTGACTTTGGTTTTTAGAGAGTTGAAGAAACGGTATCCAGAAATTAAGATATATGTTTTATGCGGCAAAGATAATAAAGAGATCATTAAAAATAATCCTAATGTCGACGAAATTATTGAAGTAAGCGGCAGATTTTTTGATGATTTGTCGGTTTATAAAATGCTGAAAAATAAAAAAATTGATGCCGCGGTTGATTTTTTTATATTCAGACCGAGACCCAAACATTTATTTATGATAAGACGGATAGATCCTGAGTTTTTGATCGGTTTTCATAAGCAGGATTACAATATGTATGATCTTTCCATAAATTGCGATATTAATGAGCTTCACATATCTCAAAGGTATAAAATTCTTTTAAAAGAGCTCGGCATTGACGCTTCTTCGCTTGACTATGACGTATTTTTGGATCCTGCTGACGAAGAAAATGCAAAGATTTTATTTAACGGCATTAAAAATAAACTGATTATAAATCCTTTTGCGGCAAGCAGGCATAGAAGTTTTGATTTTGAAAAGCTTCAGGATCTTATAAATAAGCTGAAAGAAGAAAAAGATTTCAATATATTCATCATATGTTCAAAAAAATCGTCGCATTTAATTAAAGAGATCGGGGGCGCAGCGCTTATTGAGACGTCGAATATTTTAGAGAGCGCCGCTTATATTAAATATTGCGACTATGTAATATCCCCGGACACGTCGATCGTTCACATTACGGCTGCTTTTAAAAAGAAAATGATTTCTCTTTTTCTGGATTATTCAAACGAAGAAGAAAAAATCAACAAAGTCTGGGCGCCGGGCTACAAAGACGCCGTTGAAATATGCGTCGACACAAAAAACGGAAACTTTGAAAATGATATTAATAATATCGGCAATGGGTCGATCGTCAATACTCTAAAAAATTTGCTGCCGAAGGAAAATTAAAATGAAATTAATGCCGATACAGCATAAAATCGATTGTTAAAATATTAATAAATTTAATTGATAGGGGTAAATGAAATGAAAATTATGATTACAATTCCCGTGTATAACAGGATGAAGTATGTCGAAATACTTGCCAAATCTTTAAGCGAGTGCAGGCAGATAGGCAAAGCCGATATCCGTGTTTACGATGATTGCAGTACGGATTTTGGCATTGATTATTTAAATAATCAATTTTTGCCTTTAAATGCAAAAATCAAAAGACGGGAAAAAAGAAGCGCTTGTACGGCAAACAATTACTTTGAAATGATGACTGATTTCGCAAATTCCGACAAGGATGTTTTATTTTTGTGCGATTCCGACTTGCTTTTGAGACCGGACGCTTTGGAATATTTAGAAAGAGTGTTTCCTTTGACGGACGGATTTATGACTCTTTACAATTCAGATTTACATCTTACCGTAAAAGAAGGGAAAGAATTTGATTTAAAACTTGACATTGGCCATGCGGCCGCATGTATATCAAAAAAATGCATTTCCATATTTTTAAAACATAACAATCCGGGAATGGGGGACTTCAAGCTTTCTGAAACGATGGTTGATAATAATATAAGAATTCTTGCTGTAAAAAACAGCCGTGTGCAGCACATAGGCGTTGAAGGAAAAAATTCGTCGAAAATGATAGGTATGGACTACAGTGCGAGCTTTGAACCTCTTTCCAAACATAATAAGGAGGTAGTTGACGAACTTATCCCTCTTCTTTTGCAGACGCAGTCATCTTTAATAAAAAAACTGATGTTTGAAGACAAATACAGAAGAGACGGTTTTTTTCTGCATCAGCCCATAAAACACCTGCAAAGACGTAAAATGATAAAGAAATTAAAAAAGCTGGAAGTATTATGAAGAATTAGTCTGGTTTTGTCGTTGTCGTAGAGAAAAAAGCAACGTGGATTCCCGATATAGACACTCGGGACAAACAGGGGTTTTTTAGAGGTACCCGTTATAATCATGGTGTGAACACACTCTGGCATATGCGCCGTAGTTTTTTTGCGTGGATGTTCATTTCGCCCATTGGGTTTAAATATTGTTATTTATAAACATTTATTATATAATTCAAGAAACTAGGAACAAATAATAAGATATTACATACATTTACATTGCTGATGGTAAAACAAAAAAGGTAAAAAAAGATGTTACATAGACCAGACCAGACCAGACCAGACCAGACCAGACCAGACCAGACCAGACCAGACCAGACCAGACCAGACCAGACCAGAC
>WRNH01000093.1 GCA_009776745.1 Endomicrobiia bacterium
CTTCGCCCCGCTCTTTTAAGGGAATTAGCGTCTTTGCCCGTATCTATTATCGCTTCTCTATTTTCCGCCGTTTAAGAAAAACCGCTAAAACAAAAACTATTACAAAAACAATGCAGAGTTTTACAAAAACGTCCCCGTAAAGCATGTAAAAAGTAAGATAATCGTTTTGCATAAACACGCCGGAAATAAGAGAACGTTCATAAACGCCGGTTTCTTTTTCTATTTTACCGTTGGGATATACAAAAGCCGAAACTCCGGTATTTGCCGCAACTATTATCGTTTTCCGGCTTTCAATAGCTCTGAAAACGTTCGCATTAAAATGTTTGTGCGGAGCGGACGAATAAAGGTACCATGCGTCGTTCGTATGATTTGTCAGAACTTTCGCTCCCGACAAAACAAAACGCCGCACAATGTCAGGAAATAAATTTTCAGAACAAATTAGCGGACCGACAAAAAGATTCCCGTCGCTGAACACCGCCGCATCCGTGCCTCTGCTTAATTCGCTGCCGGATTCTATGCCTATACGCTTAACAAAACTTTCTTCAAAAGGCATATATTCTCCGAAAGGAACAAGATGATTCTTTGAGTGCATTGCGGCATAGCCGCCTTCCCCGTTAAAATAAAAAATGCTGTTAAACAGCTTTCCGTTGCCGTCAAGATACGGCGCGCCTATGATATTAAAACCTCCGGCTTTTTTAGCAAGAATATCAGCAAAATTATATGACTCGATATCCGCAGGAATGAGATTTATTATCTCGCTCTCGCACCACACTGCAAGGTCCGGCTTAATTTCGGAAATCTTTACGGCAAATTCTTCAAGCCCCGCAAGTATCTCATAATGATATGCATTGCTGAGCTTTTTGTATTGTTCGACGTTAGATTGTACCGCTGCGGCTTTTAAAACTTTTCCGTCTCCGAAATTTTGGAATGCGGCATATCTGAATATGCCGAAAATCAAAATCGCAAAAAATATTGCAGCAGCGGCAAAAAAATAATTTCTTTTTTTGCATGAAATGCCAAAACACAAGAGCGCATTCACGAGCATTATCGCAAAAGAAACCCCGTACACTCCGGTAAATTCAATAAACTGTATCAATTGCGGAAATTTATACTGGCTGTAAGCTATCATCATCCACGGCCAGCAGCCTAAAATATAAGTCCGTGTATATTCCAAAGAAACCCACAAGCAGGCTGAAAAAATAATCAAAAGCGGCGTATTTGAACAATACTTTTTTGCAAGCGACGAAGAAAATCCCCATATTCCCCAATATGCCGCAAAATACGCGCAAAAGAAAGCGTAAAAAGTTATTGAGACCAAATAGCTGTTATCCGAAAACAGCATAACCGTACCGATGATCCAAAAATTTGCCTGAAGATTAAAAACCATCCCGGCGATGAAAGCCCAAACAAACGAAACAAGCGGGGCAGACCTGAAAACAACAAACATAAGCGGAACAAAAGCCGCCCACGCCAAAAAAAACAGATTCATTTTAGGAAAAGCTAAAGCCGCCGACAATCCGGTTATTGCGCACAGCATGATATTTTTATAATTCCGTTTCATTTCAATTAATGAAGATGCACAGCCCTTCGCCCCGCTCTTTTAAGGGAATTAGCGTCTTTGCCCGTATCTATTATCGCTTCTCTATTTTCCGCCGTTTAAGAAAAACCGCTAAAACAAAAACTATTGCAAAAACAATGCAGAGTTTTACAAAAACGTCCCCGTAAAGCATGTAAAAAGTAAGATAATCGTTTTGCGTAAATGTTCCGTTTATTATTATTCTCTCGTAAACGCGCGTTGAAACGGCTATTTTTCCCGATGCGTCTATTATTGCGGAAACACCCGTATTCGCGGCGACTATCATGGCTTTACGGCTTTCTATGCAGCGAAAAATATTGGCGGAAAAGTGTTTATACGGTCCTGACGAATCGTAAAACCACGCGTCATTGCTGTTGCCAGTCAAAACTTTCGCGCCTGCGAAAACAAGACGTCTGACGATTGCCGGGAAAAAATTTTCCGTGCATATCAAAGAGCCTGCGGCAATATCCCCGTCGGTAAAAACAACCGCATCATAACCTTTGGCTTTATTTAAATCAATATTATCCGCGCCTATATTAATATATTTGGATAAACCGAGAGGCAGATATTCTCCGAAGGGTATAAGGTGGTTTTTTGTATGCATCGAAACATATCCGCCTTTGCCGTCAAAATAAAAAACCGCTCCGAACAGTTTCCCGTCGCCGTCGAGATAAGGAGCGCCTATTATATTGAATCCGCCGGCCGTTTTTGCAAGCTTATCGGCAAAGACATAGGATTCTATGTCGACCGGAATAAGATTTATTATTTCGCTTTCCGACCACACATTAAGCTCAGCTCCGATCTCCGACAATATTTCCGCGGCTTCTTCAAGTTTTGAATTAGTCTCCGTTTTATACGAATTATCGAGTTTTTTATACTGTTCAATATTGGACTGTACCGCCGCCGCGGTATATTCCTTACCGCCGGCATTTTGAAACGCGTAAAATCTGAAAACGCCGAAAATAAAAACAGCGGCAAATAAAGCCGCCGCCGCAAACAGATAAGATTTTTTTCTTTCGGAAACGGCAAAATATAAAAGCCCGTTTATAATAACTATAATAAAAGATACGCCGTAAACGCCCGTAAACTCGGCAATTTGTATCATATACGTAAATAAATATTGGCTGTATCCTAACAATGTCCAAGGCCAGCCGGTCAAAGCGTATGTTTTTACATATTCCAAAACGACCCACACACAAGCCGACATAAATACAAAAAGCCATGGCTTAGCGCAATATCGTTTTATAAACGAAAGAATACCTCCCCATAAACACCAGTATAATGAAAAGTATAAGAAAAGCGCGGCGTAAAAAAAGAATACGATACCATAACTGCCGGTTAACAGCCTTACGCTGTCCAAAACAAAAAAAACGCCCAGCATATTTGCAGCCAATCCGGCAAGAAAAGAATAAAAGAAAGACTGCCTGACGGAAGAATGGGAAATAACGTGAAAAAGCGGAATTAAAGCTATCCACATCAAAAAAAACAGGTTAGTTTTCGGAAAAGCTAAAGCCGCCGATAAACCCGTTAATGCAGAGAGTAAAATATTTTTATGTATTGGTTTTGAAAGCATAATAAATTAGAATGCAGATAATAGATAAGAGAGAATAGATAAGACAACTGCTGACAGCTTAATATTTTTCACTATTATCTTTTCTCTATTCTCTGCCTTTATTGTCCGCAGCACTTTTTATATTTTTTACCGCTTCCGCACGGACAAGGATCGTTTCTTCCTATTTTGCTTATATCGCCGGCTTTAATTTTTTTATTTTCCTTACCGCCGCCGAAATTAGGATTGATCTTTCTTTCTTCGCCCTGTTTCTGCGTGGCATCCTGAGGAGGCCTCATAATGCCCTGCGGCCTTACTTCAACCTGAACTTTAAATATGTATTCTACGGTACTTTCTCTTATTCTTTTCATCATCGATTCGAAAAGCGCAAACGATTCTCTCTGATATTCAATTTTAGGATCTTTCTGCGCATAAGCCCTAAAACCTATTCCTCTTCTCACCTGATCAAGTTCGTATAAATGATCTTTCCATGAAGAATCTATCATTTGAAGCAAAACCATTCTTTGTATATGCGACAAAAGCTCAGGCGAAAGCTGCTCTTTTCTTCTTTCATAAGACCCCATAACTTTCACTGAAATATCTTCTTGTAAAGATTCCTGAGAGATGTAATCCATCGCCTCTTCATTTTCAAGTTTATACTTTATGCCGAAAGTTCTCTGAAGCCATGCTTCAATGTTTATCCATTCCCACTCTTCCGGATATTTTGCGGTTGCCCAAAGACCGACTTTCTCGTATACGGACTCGTTTATCATATCCTTAATTGTGTCCGTTATGTCTTCGCCTTCGAGAATTTCGTTTCTGAGCCTGTAAACGGCCTCTCTCTGCTTATTCATAACGTTGTCAAAATCTATAAGCTGTTTTCTTATGTCAAAGTTCATTCCTTCAACTTTTCTCTGGGCGCCTTCAACGGCTTTTGATATCCACGGATGCTGAATGTCTTCTCCTCTTTGAAGTCCGAGCTTTCCCATCATAAAAGACATTCTGTCCGAACCGAAAAGCCTCATAAGTTCGTCTTCCATTGACAAGAAAAATCTTGAAGACCCCGGATCTCCCTGTCTGCCGGCGCGGCCTCTGAGCTGATTGTCTATTCTGCGCGATTCATGCCTTTCCGTTCCGATAATATGAAGCCCTCCGGACTCTTTAACTTCCGAATTTTGAACTTCGTCTCCGGCGCCTAAAACGATATCGGTTCCTCTTCCCGCCATGTTTGTGGCAATCGTCACAGCGCTTTTCGCGCCTGCCTGCGCTATAATTTGCGCTTCAAGTTCGTGATATTTTGCGTTTAAAACCTGATGAGGGATTCCTTTTCTTCTTAACATCGTAGCCAGTTTTTCAGACTTTTCAATCGATCTCGTGCCAACCAAAACAGGCTGCCCTTTTCTCCAGCATTGTTCGACTTCATTGATTATAGCTTCGTCTTTTTCCTGTTCGCTTCTGTATATTACGTCGGGATGGTCTTTTCTTACCATGGGATTGTTGGTAGGGACTTCAACGACTCCGAGTTTATAAATTTCCCAAAATTCCGCGGATTCGGTTGAAGCGGTGCCGGTCATGCCCGATATTTTATTGTACATTCTGAAAAAATTTTGAAAAGTTATCGTCGCCAAAGTCTGGTTTTCTTCGGCTATCTTCATATTTTCTTTTGCTTCAACGGCCTGATGCAGACCGTCGGACCATCTTCTTCCGGGCATAAGTCTTCCGGTAAATTCGTCAACGATTATGACTTCTCCGTCTTTAACAACGTATTCTACGTCTCTGTGGTATAAGTTATGAGCTTTTACCGCCTGCGTCAAATGATGAACCCATTCCGATTGTACGTCGTCATAAATATTTTTTATTCCCAACACTTTTTCGGCTTTCTGTATTCCCTGTTCCGTCATAACAACCGTATGATTTTTTTCGTCTACCAAATAGTCGTAGCCTGCCGATAAATCAACGCCGTCATATTTCGCTTTTATCTCTTCCGCTTCGGTAACTTTTCTTCCTTTTAAAAGAGGCACGATCCTGTTGCAAACATAATATTTATCCGTAGCCTTATCACCGGCGCCGGAAATAATCAAAGGCGTTCTGGCTTCGTCTATCAAGATGGAATCGACTTCGTCGATTATGGCGTAATTTAACGGACGTAAAACTCTGTCCTCTTTCGCAATGACCATATTATCTCTGAGGTAATCAAAGCCGAGCTCATTATTGGTAACATACGTTATATCGCAGTTATAAGCGGCTCTTCTCTCTTCATTTGAAACATCATGCGAAACATTCCCGACCGTAAGTCCGAGTTTTTCGTGGATCGCGCCCATCCATTCTTTATCTCTTTTTGCAAGATAATCGTTAACCGTAACTATGTGCACGCCTTTACCCGGCAAAGCGTTTAAGTATGACGACAGCGTTGCGACGAGAGTTTTTCCTTCGCCCGTGCGCATTTCCGCTATTTTGCCTTTATGCAAAATGTATCCGCCTATAAGCTGGACGTCAAAATGCCTCAAGCCTATAGTTCTTACGGAAGCTTCTCTTACGCATGCGAAAGCTTCCGGAAGTATATCGTCGAGAGTTTCTCCCTTCTCAAGCCTTTCTCTGAATTCCGCCGTTTTCGCTTTTAATTCATCGTCCGAAAGTTTTTGGATTGAAGGCTCAAAAGCATTGACTTTCTCGACAATAGGCTTTATCGCCTTAATGTCTCTTTCATTTTGAGAACCGAAAATCGCGCCTAAAATACTTTTTAACATTTATTTTTCCCCTGAAATAAGTAAATTTACTGTTTAAAAATTGATTATATAATTTATTGAACAAAAAAAAAAGACGGTTAAAAAGCAAATGACAGGGTTTTATAGCAGACTAACTTAAATGGAAGGATGCAAAAACACCGTAAATACTCGCTCATTAACTGCCCTTCATAAAACGGGACATTATTTGATTTGAAATAAAAACCGTATTTTTCGGAAGTTTTATTCTTTTGTTTTCGTTTATAAGTTTTTTTTCGCGCAGCAATTCATTTAAAGCGTTTATATTGGCGCAGCTTTTGAACGTTTTTATGTCCACGCCTTCATCAAGCAGGCGCAATCCGAGCATTATTGCTTCGGACTCATAAATTTCATCATTGATAAATTCGCTTTTGTCTTTGACATTCATTCCTTTTAAAATAAAATCCGTATATCCGGCGATATTTTCAATATTGGAATATCTGTACCCGTTTTCATATCCGCTGGCTCCCGCTCCGAGAGCAATATACTCAAAATTACGCCAATAATTGCTGTTGTGCGCGGATTCTTTTCCGGGTTTTGCCCAATTTGAAATTTCATAATGATTAAAATTTTCTCCAAAAAGAAAATCAACGGCGGTCTCATACATATCGCTTTGAAGATTATCGTTAATTTCAATCCCGTCATTATAAAACGGCGTATTTTCTTCTATGCTTAACGGATAAAGCGATATATGTTCGCAGCCTATATCCGAAACCGTCTTTAAACTTTTCTTCCATGAAGATAGCGTTTGCTCCGGCAGCCCGTACATTAAATCAAGATTAAAGTTATCGAATCCTTCATTTCGCGCGCATTCGTACGCTTTAGAAAATATTTCAAAGTCATGAATTCTGCCGATTTTTTTTAACAAATTATCGTCTACAGACTGTAATCCCATACTAAGTCTGTCGACTCCGTAATTTTTCAAAATTTTAAGTTTATCTTTGGATGCCGATTCGGGATTTAATTCAAACGTAAACTCTTTCAACCCGTTTAAATTGAAGTTAGTTTTTATCGAGTTAAGAAGCCTTTCTATCTGTTTTTCGGAAAGAACTGACGGAGTACCTCCTCCGACATAAATCGTATCGACGGCGCGTCCTTTATGCTGTCCGGCATGTTTTGACAAAGCTTCAACATACTGCGAAGACAAATATTCATTATATTCAACTGAAAAGAAATCGCAGTAGAAACATTTTTTTTTGCAGAATGGTATGTGTATGTAGAGGCCTGGCATAGGAGGAGGCATAGACACATGGAGGCGCGGCAGAGACAAATCCGTACGCCATCCATGCATCCTTTACTATTTCCCAATCCCGGGCTTCGGCATTTTAGCCGGATCTTTAAAAAGCTCCGCTACTCCGCCTATTGAGGCCGTAACTCCGGCGGTTTCAAGCGGCAAAAATATTTTTGTCGCCTGTCCGTCGGCAACTTTTTCCAATGCCTCAAGATATTTTATCGCTATAAGGTCATTGGTAGGGCGGCCTTCGTGGATCGCATTATAAACGATTTCAATCTTATATTTTTCCGCTTCGGCGACTTTTCTGATAGCTTCGGCTTCGCCCGTTGCTTCAAGAATCTGTTTTTCTTTTGTGGCTTCAGCTTCAAGAATAACGGCCTGCTTAGCGCCTTCGGCTTTAAGGATGGCAGCCTGCCTCAAACCTTCGGCTTCCAAAATATTTGCCCTTTTTTCTCTTTCGGCTTTCATCTGTTTTGACATTGAATCAGTGATATCTCTCGGAGGTTCGATTCTTTGTATTTCAACTCTTGTAACTTTCACGCCCCATTTATCCGTCGCTTCGTCCATTACAAATCTGAGCTGCGTATTAATTTTTTCTCTTGAAGTGAGAGTGCTGTCAAGTTCCATCTCGCCGATGACGTTTCTCAGGTTTGTCTGCGCAAGTTTCAAAGCGGCAATAGCAAAATTTGCGATATTATATACGACTCTGAAAGGATCCGTTATCTGAAAATAAATTATAGCGTCCACGACAACAGTAGCATTATCTTTGGTAATAACGCTCTGCGCCGGAACGTCTATAACCTGTTCCCTCATATCGACTTTCCTCAAGTTCTGAAAAAAGGGAACTATTATCACTATGCCCGGCTCTTCCGTTCTGCTGTATTTGCCGAGAGTTTCAACAAGCCCTTTTTCATGCTGCTGCACGATATTTACCATGCTTGAAATAAAAATAATCACCGCAAAAACTATCACAACCAATAAAACTAAAATCCCTCCGGTCATAATGCCTCCTTTTTGGAAGATGAGAAGTTGGAAGGCTGAGAAGCTGAGAGGAGCTCTGGCTGTTTTGTCTTTGCCGTTCGCCGTTAACTCCACTCTCCACCCTCAAAACTCCACACCTTAATTATACATCTCCTTTTTTTGTAAGCTGAGAGGAACTGCAGGTCGTTTTGCCTTTGTCTCTGCCGTTACTCAGCTTCACAGATTCTGCCTTTTTTTATTTTTTTCTCACAAAAACTCTTGTTCCCTTAACGGAAAGTATTTCCACAATACTGTCCTTTTCTATTTCTCCTGATTCCGAAAAAGCAGCCCAGACTTCGCCCATAACTTTGACCTGTCCTTGCTTTTCCGCAGTAATTTTTTCAATAACGATAGCGTCTTTTCCTATTATTTCATCAACATTTGAACTTTTGGAATCCGTATTTTTTATGTACTTTCTTAAAAGAGGTCTTATAAAAGCTACTGAAACAATGGAGACGAACGAGAATACGGCTATCTGAATCCATATCCCCAAACCTAAAGCCGAAGCAATACCCGCCAAAACCGCGCCCGCGGCAAGACATATAAAAAAGAATACCGATATCGTCGTAA
>WRNH01000094.1 GCA_009776745.1 Endomicrobiia bacterium
TTATGGATCTCTTTAAAAACCCTGTCCACGCCGTGTCATTCCCGCGAAAGCGGGAATCCATGTTTGTCGTTGTCGTCGAGAAAAAAGCAGCGCGGATTCCCGATAGAGACACTCGGGACAAACAGAGGTTTTTAGAGATACCCAATAGATAAAAGGTAAAAAACAACAAATTGCTGTCGTTGCCGTTCGCCGTTAACCTTTTACCTTTTACCTATTACCTATTATCTGATTATTATGAACAAATATCTTGAAAATATACCCAAGCTTCCCGGCGTGTATATTATGCGCGACGGGGTCGCAAACATAATATACATAGGCAAGGCGATAAGCCTTAAAGACAGGATTTCGTCTTATTTTCGTGCGGACAGCGATTCTAAAGCGGCTGCCATAATTTCCGCTATGCGCAAAATAGAGTATATTTTGTGCGCGTCGGAAAACGAAGCTTTGATAGTTGAAAGGCAGCTTATAAATAAAGTTAAACCGTATTTTAACGCGATGTGGAAAGATGATAAATCTTATCCTTACATAAAGCTTACGGTCAATGAAGATTTTCCGAGACTTATCATAACAAGAAAAAAACTGAAAGACGGCGCTTTGTATTTCGGGCCGTATCCGCAGGCTTTTTACATTAAAAAACTTGTGCGCTGGCTGATAAAACTTTTTAAAATACGTCCGTGCAAACTTGAGTTTTCGCAAGAAAAACTGCCTGATGAAAAAAAAGTTAAATCCTGCATATATTTTCACACGGAAATGTGTCCGGCTCCTTGTTTAGGAAAAATATCTCCGGCTCAGTACAAAGAAAAAATTAAAGACATTGAACTTTTTCTAAACGGCAAATTCAAAAAACTTGAAGACGAGTGGGAAAGCCAAATGTACGCTTTAAGCGCCGCAACGGAATTTGAACAGGCAAAAGACGCGCGCGACAGGCTTTTTGCCATACGTTCTATGAGCGAAAGAGTTATGATCAGCGAAATCACGCAGGAAGACATACAAAAATCCGTAGAGAGATCAGACAGCATTAATGAATTAAAACAGGTTTTAGGCATGAAACATATGCCGGCGATTATCGAAGGTTTTGACAATTCAAACATTCAGGGAACTGACGCGGTTTCGTCAATGGTAAGATTTCTCAACGGGCTTCCGGACAAAAAAAATTACAGAAGATTTAAAATCAAAACCGTTACGGGCGCCGACGATTTTGCTACAATGAGAGAAGTTGTTTTCCGCAGATATTCCGGATTGATAAGAAAAAATGAAAAAATGCCGGACTTGGTTTTGATCGACGGCGGAAAAGGCCAGCTTAGCGCGGCAATGAGCGCTTTGGAAGAATTACAGCTAAAACTTCCGATAGCGGCTTTGGCTGAAAAAAACGAAGAAATTTATCTGCCGCAAAAAGATAAGCCGCTTGTTTTAAGCAGGCATTCTCAGGCATTAAGGCTTTTGCAGTCGGTGCGCAACGAAGCGCACAGGTTCGCATTGAATTATCACAGAAAATTAAGAGAAAAAATTTTATGAGCATTTTAGGAATTTTATTTTTTACGGCTTCCATAATTACGGCAGCGTCGGCATTTTTGATTTTGCACAGAAACTCAAAATCCGGCGTAAACGCTTACTTCGCTCTTTTTTGCTTTTCGGCTACGGTGTGGCTGTTTTGTTCAGGCAATATGTTTATAAGCAAAAATGAACATGACGCTTTAATGTGGAGCAAAATAGGTTTTACCGGTTTGGCTTTTATGCCGGCGTTTTTTTTAAGATTCGTTTATGCTTTTACAAAAAAAATTATTAATGTAAAAACGTTTATTATTTTTTACGTTTTATCTTTGACGGCAGTTATTTTAAACTGTACGACTCCGTTTTTTTATTCCGGCATAGACGCGCGCTTTTTCGGATATTATCCGAACGCGGGATTTTTATATATTCTTGTTCCTGCACAGCTGGCATTTTTTATACATCTTGCCTCAAAAAATCTGAAATCATATTTAAAAAGACCCGATTTGACCGCATATCGCCATAATCAGATAAAGAATATCAATAGCGCCGTATTTATTCTTTTTGTACTTCTTATAGACCATCTGCTCTCTTTTGCCGCTTTGCCGATATATCCTTTCGCTGAAATATGTACGGCTGTTTTTATATCTATCGTCGTGATCAATTTAAAAAGATATGTCCCTTCCGATATAAAAATTATTCTCAGCCGCTCTTTTATAATGGCAGTTCTGGCGGCGGCAGTACTGTCTTTTTCATATTTTGTTTGGAAATACGGCGGCTCGTGGATCATATCTTCAGCGCTGACTTTTGTTCTTTCGTTTATGGGAACTTATTTGTACAGAGCCGCCATTGATAAAGCGGAAGATTTATTTTTAGCGGAACAAAAAAAATACAGCAATACGCTTATTCAGGCTGCAAGCAGCATGGCGAGAGAACATAATTTAAAAAGGCTTCTCAAATTTATGGCCGTAATAGTAATGCACGAGCTGAAAGTTAAAAATTTTGCCGTTTATCTCGAAAACAAAGACAAAAAAACTCTTGAATGTCATTATATAAGGCCTTCGGTGCCAAGCGAAATAATATTTCCGTATTCGTATGCGCATCCGTTTATAATGTTTATACGAAATAAAAAGCGTCCTTTTACGGCCGCGGATCTGCCCTTATATATAATAAATTCGGCGGAACTTCCTTTCCGTCCTGCTTTTGTGATTCCTTTTTTCTTTGATAACGGGACCAACGGATTCATAATACTTTCTTCCAAAAAAGACGATATGCCTTTTACGCGTGAAGATGTGAGAACTTTTGAAGCGCTTTCAAGGCAGACTTCGCTCGCGATCGAAAGCTGTCTGTTTTTTGAAGAGTATAAAAATACGCAGGAAAAGATTTTTGCGGCTGAAAAACTTGCTTCCGTCGGAGGGCTTGCCGAAGGCGTAGCCCATCAGATAAACAACAGGCTCAACCAGTTTTCGATGATCTCCGGAGAGTTAAAATATGAAATAGAAGATTTTATCAAAGCCAACGCAAAACTGGTAAACGATAATGAGATCTTGAAAAAAACGCTGGATTATATAACAGGCCTTTCGGATTCGCTCACTCAAAATATTAAACGCACCGACGCCGTGATCAAAGGAATTTTAAATTATTCCAGAGCCGAAAAACAGGGAACATTGTTTTCGCATTTCCCGCTGAAAGAGGCCTTTGACCTTTCTTTAGAACTACTGAAATTAAAACACAAACTGCACAAAGATTTCAAAATTGAATTTAATTTTCAAAATGACGACGATAAAATTTACGGCATACGTTCGCAAATCACGGAAGCCGTATACAATATAATAGACAATGCCTATGAAGCCACAAAAGAAAAATATGAAGATTTGCCCGAAGAAAGAAAAATCAACTACAAACCGTTCATAAAAGTAATGCTCAAACACACGGATTCAAAGCATATTATTTCCATTGAAGATAACGGCTGCGGGATAAAAGAAGAAAACGTCAGCAAAATATTCGCGCCTTTTTTTACTACAAAATCGTCGTATAAATCAGGCACGGGAATAGGAATGTACATAGTGAGAAGAATGGTCGAAGAAAACCATAAAGGGAAAGTTTCTTTTGAAAGCAAATGCGGCGTCGGAACGAAGATAATTTTTGAACTGCCGAGAGAGGCAATTGTAAATTGAATAAGGCGGAGCGTTCAATGAAAATATTAAAAGCGGAAAATAAAGATTTGCCGGAAATATATAAACTTCAGAAAGAAGCCTACATAAGCGAGGCGGAAATCCATAATAATTATTCTATACAGCCGTTGACCCAAACGCTTGAAGAAGCCGAAAAAGAGTTTGACAGGGGAATAGTACTTAAAGCCGTAAATGAAGACGGCAAAATAACAGGTTCCGTAAGAGGCTTTACTGACGGCGGCACTCTTTATATAGGCAAACTGATGGTGCATCCGGATTTTCAAAATAAGGGTATAGGCAAAAAACTTCTTTCGTCAATTGAAGAGCTGTTCCCCGATTTGAGATACGAATTGTTTACCAGCACAAAAAGCGATAAAAATCTTGCCGTGTACACTAAGAGCGGATACAAAGAATTTAAAAGAGAATACATGCCCGACGGAGTAGATTTTGTGTATATGGAAAAAAATACCAAGTGAGTCGGCGGAGCAATGCGAAATAATCCGTTTGCGCCTATAATTCCCTGCCACAGAGTCATTGCTTCAACAGGAAAAATGCACGGATATTCCGC
Source organism: Endomicrobiia bacterium (assembly GCA_009776745.1). Lineage (GTDB taxonomy): Bacteria > Elusimicrobiota > Endomicrobiia > Endomicrobiales > Endomicrobiaceae > Endomicrobium_B. Next base: position 4,231 of record WRNH01000094.1, read on the forward strand.
AAAAGGCGGTATAAAACTGAAAGAACAAATGCTTAAATTTGAAATAAAAACCAAAAGAGACGCAAACAAATTATATACTAAGCCGTCATTGATAGACAATAGAGGATAAACTCCGCGCGGCAATCCAGTGTCTTTTTTTAAAAGGAGCGGGCAAATATGAAAAAAATAAATGAATTCAAATGTAAAATACAAAAAGACGATTTTGAGACCATGTTTGCAAAAACTTTAGCAAAAGATTCAAAAAAACTAGAGTCATTTAAAAAACTTATAGTGCGTGATTATAATAAAACAAGAGATAATGCTATATTTTTAAGAAATTTAAAAATACTTGCAATGGCTGAAGGAAAGGTACCTGAACTTGCCAAAAAGACAAAAATAAACAGAGCAAGCGTATACAGGATGCTTTCCAAAGATTCAAATCCGTTGTTTTATAACATAACAGAACTTGCACATAATCTTGGTTTGAATTTTTTTATAAAAGTTGCTTAAGGCAGAAGTTCGGCAGTTCAGCAGCTCGGAAGTTCAGTAAAGGCAAAGCGTTGTTGCTTAGATGCCGAACTTCCGAGCTGCTGATCCCTCCAAGCTTTTATTGCTATAAATTCACAATATTTGTTACAATATCTATATGAAAAGAAAAATATCAAAAATAGTTATATTTTTATTTTTTATTGTTTTTACTGCTATTACAGCATTTGCTAAGTCTGTAGATGAAAAGAGAGATATGGAAGAAAAATATGGGGTAAGTAAGAAGTTTACAAAGGAAGAGAAAAAGGAAATAAAGAGACTAAAGAAAGAAATGAAAAAGATAAAATTGGAAACAGAAAAATATGGGGTACTTCCTCCGGATGAACGCAGGATAAAGTAAATGAATATAAAAATATTATTTTTATACTTCTCATCATTACGGAAAACCAGCTGCGTATTTTTTTATGTCTAAAAAACTTGCCCATGCAGTCTGGGAAATCACGTTAAAATGCAATGCAAAATGCGTTCACTGCGCTTCTTCCGCCGGCGTAAGCCGTGAAAGCGAGCTGTCTTTGGACGAATCTTTAAAAATTTGCGACGAACTCATATCATCAGGCTGCGCAAGAATTACTCTTATCGGCGGCGAGACCTTTTTAAATCCAAACTGGAAAGATATTGCGGCAAAGTTGTCTGACGGAGGCATAGCTGTTTCTGTTGTTACAAATGCTTTGCTGTTAAACAAAGACAATATTGATTTTCTATCCGGAATTAAAGCTGAAGTTATTGGCATAAGCATTGACGGTTTAGCAAATACTCACGATAGCATAAGGCAAATTCCCGGATTGTATGATAAAATTTTTTCCGTTTTGGAATATGTAAAAGAAAAATCCATTCCGGCAACGGCAATTACCACATTAAGCAAGAAAAACATTTATGAGATTGACGCCTTAAAAGATAATATTGTAAATTCGCTTTTTGACGCATGGCAGTTCCAGATAGCCGTTCCTTATGGGCGCATGCCAAAGGAATTAGCGCTTGATATATTTGAATATTACCTGATAAGTTTATATGCGGCAAAACTAAAGCTTGCTGCTCCTAAACAGCTGGAAGTTGTATGTATGCATGACTTCGGTTATTATTCTAAGACCATTCCTTTGCGAAAAGGTTTATTCAGCTGGACAGGCTGCCCCGCCGGAAAATGCGTATTGGGCATAAGAAGCGACGGTAAAGTGCACGGATGTTTATCCATGTACGATGAAAAATTTTGTGAAGGCGATTTAAGAAAACAAACTCTGAAAGAAATTTTTAAATCCAAAGACATGTGTTCATGGAATAAGCGCTTTACCAGATATAAAACGCTCAAAGGTTTCTGCAAAGAGTGTGAATACGGCATAGTTTGCCTTGGAGGGTGTTCTGACGTTGCTCACTCCGTAACCGGTAGCGTCGGCGAAAATCCTTATTGCCATCATGCAATAGAAGCGCGCTGCAAAACTTATGATCTGAAAGACGAATTTGAAAAAATTTTTAAAGATATCACATGCGGCAAACTTAAAGAGAACGGGGAATTCTTTTTAAAATCAAACAAGAAGCTTACTAAAGATTATGTCGAAAGTTTAAACATTGGAAAAGATAAAAAATATCTTTTAAATTTAATAGCGCAATAAGCATCGCATACAGCAAAGGCAGAAGTTGGGAAGCTGAGAGGCTGAGAAGTTGAGTAACGACAAGAACTGCTGAAATATAGAAGTTCATAAGTCAAAGCCTTTGTTTTTGCTCAACTTCTGTTTTTCGGAGAAAAACATGCTCAGATATATTTACGATACCGCCAGAAGCGCCGCAATGAATATGGCGATAGACGAAATTCTTTTTGACGAGATACAAAAAGAAGAAGTGGGTCAACTCCTCCGTCCCCATGACCCAGTTTTGAGGGTTTATTTTTGGGACGGCGCATATACTACTATCGGTTATTTTCAGAAAAATGATTGTAATGCCGTCAGAAGGCTGACGGGCGGGCTTTTGGTAGATCATAAGGATGATTTATCGTACAGTTTTTGCGCAACGGCAGAAGAATGGCCTTACATTTATAACCAGCAGGACACCTACAAACATATACACACTGCCATAAAAGAAGCTTTGCTGGACATAAATATTGAAAGCAGTTTTGCGGAAATTAAACAGAACGCAAATAAAAATATACTATGCGTGCAGACTCTTTACAGCGATGATTTGATGTATGAGGGGAAAAAAATTGTAGGTTCATGCATGAGAAGAAGGGGGAAAAAAATACTTGTGCAGGGCTCGCTTCACCTTAAGTTGAATGAAACGGAAAAAGAAAAATTTTCACGGCATTTTGCAGAAAATATGGCAAAACTTCTTAATACGGATTTAAATAATCAAAACCTCAGTACTGAGGAGACCGCAAAAGCGGCTTCTTTGGAAAAAACAAAGTATCTGACACAGGAATGGAACAAGAAAGGCGATGCGAAGACGCGAAGATGCGAGGATGCGTAGTAACGACTGGAACGGCTGTCATTGTGAGGAAGAAAACGAAGTTTTCTGACGCGGCAATCCAGAAGGCAAAGCTGCCTTTTCCGTTAACTTTCTGGATTGCTTCGCCCTTGCAGGGCTCGCAATGACGGCGAAAAAAGTCTTTTCATGCGTTTTGCCTGATCAACTGTTTGATGTGAGCACGACAAACGCATGAAAGATATAATAAAATATTACTCTAAATTTGATAATTGATTTACGGAGAACAAAATTAAGTGAGCAAAAGGCTATTTCTCAAATTAAAAGAGAATTTACATTGCGCAAAAATATTAGAAATCTTATAATCATAAAAAAGAATCAAAAACTACTTGACATAAAAAGGTAAATAATATACACTTTTGTTGCACGAGGCGCAACCACTGCTGGATAGCGGAGGTTTCGCCTCGTCTCTTTTGTAGCCATTGCTGTAATGCAGAGGCTTCACTTTCTCTCTTTTTTTATTTGAAAATATTTTATATTTTACTTTTTATATTTTATATTTTCATTGCCGTTCTAAAACTGATATTTCACCTGCAAATTTCCTGTCACGCCGTCTCTTACCCCGCTGTATATTTGCGCGCTTAAATCCAATGTTAGTTTTTCCGCTAGCTTCGCGCTTACGCCTAATCCGCCGCTAAACGTTCCGCCGTTCAAACTTGGGGCTTCTACTTCATATCCGTCTATTTTTGCATTCACGTCGCCGCTTAGTTCGTAGTCGTATGCCAATGACAAATACGGTTTTATTGTTTCACTTATTTTATATTCGCCTTTGGCGCCGGCTTTTATTTTGTTGGAAATCGTCGGGTCAATTTTATATTTTTCTCCCGTTGTTAAATCTGCGTCGCTTCTTCCTACGCTTGTAAGCGCGTATTTCCCGTATGCGTCTATATTTATTTTTTCATTTATTTTTAAAATTTGGCCGACTCCTAAACTTAGGCCAAAATACGTTGTGCTGTAATCAAAGTCCGCCGTTGTTCCTAAACCGTCGTCAAGTTTGGTTTTATAATCGTTTGAAAGTTGTCCCGCTCTTACCAAGCCTTCAATATAGATGTCTTCCTGCATGTCTCTTTTTACTAAAACGCCTACGCCTGTCGCCGTAGCTTTGCCGTCGCCTGTTGATCCGTTATATTCCGTATCAAAACTTGCGTCAGAGTACTCCGCAAAAATCCCCGCGCTTGTTGAATTGAATTTTTTTGCAATACCTGCCGTTATGCCAAACACGTTCATTTCTACCGATGAACCCGTATCGTATTTTGAGCTCCCTCCAAAAATTGAAGCTATAACTTCAGCTTTGCCTTCCTGCAATCCCGATAGTAGCGCGCTGTTTATATTATCCGCTCCCTGCCCTGCAAGTATCGCTCCTGCAGCTGCGCCTTCCGACAAAATTTTTGTCTGAGGATTCATGTTTACGTTAACTACTGCTGCCATTAACGTATTATCTATTATATC
>WRNH01000095.1 GCA_009776745.1 Endomicrobiia bacterium
ATGCAGGAAGGCGCTTATGTTGAAGGCTTGATAAGAGCGGGACAGCTTTCAAACGATTATAAAACCAAGATTGACGACGGTTTAGGAACAACGGCGGACTTTGATTACAGTACAACGTATTTTGGACTGAGTTTAGGAGTCGGCCAAATTTTAAAAATAAATGAAAAAATAAATATAGACGCATACGGGAAATATGCGCTTACAAGCGTAGGAAAAAGCGATGCAGATTTAACAACCGGAGAAAAATATAAAATTGACCCGACGCTTTCCAACAGAATAAAAGCCGGAGCCAAAGGCGAATATAAAATGAGTGAAACGATAAAACCGTATTTGTCATTGGCATACGACTATGAACTAAGCGGCGACGTAAACGCAAAAATAGACGGATATGAGATAGAAGCGCCAAGTTTGAACGGCGGGACGTTTAGCGGCGGGTTAGGATTAAACGCAAAAGTAGCGGAAAAACTGACATTGGATTTAAGCGCAAACGTTTACAGCGGAGTCAGAGAAGGCGTAATCGGCAACTTGCAGGTGAAATATCAGTTTTAGAACGGCAATGAAAATATAAAATATAAAAAGTAAAATATAAAATATCTTCAAAATTTAGACTTGTCGTTTTTATATATTATATTTTATATGTTATATATTATACCGGCAATTAACAAGTAACAAATAACAATTGAACGGCAGCGGCAGTGACAAACAAAAGCCGCTGCCGTTTGCCTTTGCCAAGGTTCCAAGCTGCCGGACTGTTGAAGAGTTGAGATATTTTTTCATGCGTTTGTTCATTTGGAAACGGCACATTGCTTCAAAGTTTAATATTTTGTAAAATTTCACTATGACTAAACGGGAAACTATAAATACACAATCTCTTCGAGCCTGCAAAAAGGAGATGTTATAATAAAAAGTGTGGAGTTTGGAGTGTGGAGAGTGGAGTTAAAAGACAGAAGGTGAGAAGATGGGATGTTGGGAAGATGAGTAAAGGCAAGGACAACGACAAAGAAGAAACGACCACAGCTCCTCTCAACTTCTCATCTTCCCACCCTCTCATCTTCTAGAAAGCTCCTCTGAGCTGCCAAGCTTCTGAACTTCCGAGCTGCCAAAAAGGAGCATCCATGAACAGGCAGATAAGTTGGTAATATAGAGGCGCGTTATCAAAGCGAGAAATTAAATTTTTGTGATATATACTCTAAGATGTGTTCACGCGCTCTAAACTTCCAAAAAGGAGTCATTTGAAATGGCAGGCAAGGCGTTGGTAAAAAAGACGGTGGTGGCTTATTCGGGCGGGCTGGATACTTCTGTTATTCTTTCTTGGATAAAAGAAAATTATAAATGTGAAGTTATAGCCGTTTGCGTGGACGTGGGGCAGGGGAAAGAGCTTAAAGGTTTAATTGAGAAAGCAAAAAAGACCGGAGCTTCTAAAGCTTATATAATCGACGCGAAAAAAGAATTTGTGACGGATTATATTTATCCGGCTATCAAAGCCGAAGCTTTGTATGAGAACAAATATTATCTCGGCACTTCGCTTGCAAGGCCGCTTATAGCTGAAAAAATTGCGGAGATCGTTAAAAAAGAAAATGCCGACGCGGTATGTCACGGCGCGACCGGAAAAGGCAATGATCAGGTGCGTTTTGAGCTTGCGTTTAAAGCTTTGATTCCGGACGTAAAAATAATAGCGCCGTGGAGAGAGTGGGATATACGTTCCAGAGAAGACGCGATCGATTATGCTAAAAAAAGAAAAATACCCGTTCCCGTGACTAAATCAAAGCCTTATTCTTCCGACGCTAATTTGTGGCACGTTTCTTATGAGGGCGGCATTATGGAAGATATGAAGAAAGAATATGACAAGAGCATGTTTAAAATGACCGTTTCTCCCGAAGATGCGCCGAATAAGCCGGCTTACGTTTCAATAGTTTTTGAACGCGGTATCCCCGTTTCCATAAACGGCAAAAAGCTTTCTCCCGTAGCGCTCATTGAAACGGCAAATAAAATTGCCGGCGCTAACGGAATAGGCAGGACGGATATGGTTGAAAACCGTCTGGTGGGAATGAAGTCCAGAGGCGTTTATGAAGCGCCGGCAGCCGTTCTTTTGTATGAAGCCCATCATAAACTTGAAGAGCTTGCTTTGGACAGAGATACTTTGCATTTTAAACAGGAACTTTCGCACAAGTGGGCTGAACTTGCATATTACGGTTTATGGTTTTCTCCTCTGAGAGAAGCTCTGGACGCTTTTATCGACAATACCCAGAAATACGTGACAGGGGAAATAAAATTAAAATTATATAAAGGCAATATGACGCCGGTTTCAAGAAGCGCAAAATATTCTCTTTACTGGGAAGAGCTTGCGACATTTGAAAAAGACGAAGTGTACAATCAAAAAGACGCAGAAGGTTTTATAAATTTGTTTGGATTGCCGGCGAAGGTGCAGGCGATAATGAGGAAAAGATAGAGACAGATGCGGAGATGCAGAGAGGCAGGGATGCGGAGTAACGGCAAAGGCAGATATTTCGTCGTTGCCCTGTATCATTGCATCTCCGCATTCTTGCATCGCCGTTATTAAAAAGGGTGTAGAATGAAAAATTTGGATTTTGAGCAGTTTATTGGGTCGTTTGCTTTTGACGGGAGGCTTGTTGAGGCTGATATAGCGGGGTCTGTTGCGCATGTGCAGATGCTTGTTAAGACTAATATACTTAAACCTGCCGACGGGAAAAAAATAGTTTCCGGTTTGAATTCTATTCTTAAAAGCATAAAAAGCGGGTGGAAGCTTCCTAAAGAGGAAGATATACATTATGCCGTTGAAAAAGAGCTTATAAGAAGAATAGGTCCCGTAGGCGGAAAAATGCATATGGCAAGAAGCCGCAATGATCAGGTTGCTTTGGATTTGAGAATATATTTAAGGCAGCAGACAGACGAAATAATCGGACTTATAAATGAATTTTTAGGAATTATCGTAAAAAAAGCGGAAGAAAATATCGACGTTATAATGCCCGGCTTTACGCATTTACAGCCTGCCCAGCCGGTTTTGGCGGCGCATCATCTGCTGGCTTACGGATGGATGCTTCAAAGGGACAAAGAAAGGTTTGCAGATTGCCGCAAAAGGATAAATATTTCTCCTTTAGGCAGCGCGGCTTTAGCAGGAACTTCGTTTAAAATCGACAGGCATTATACAGCGAAACTTTTAGGCTTTGACGCAGTAACTGAAAATTCTCTCGACGGAGTAAGCGACAGGGATTTTGCAATAGAGTTTGTATTTTGCGTTTCTATGATAGCTCTGCATTTGACAAGATTTTGCGAAGAAATAATTTTGTGGATGAATCCGGAGTTAGGATATATAAAAATCGCCGATAAATTTACGTCGGGGTCATCTATAATGCCGCAGAAAAGAAATCCGGACTGCGCCGAAGTAATAAGAGGAAAATCAGGGAGAATTTTCGGCAGCTTAATGGCAATGCTGACAATAGTTAAATCTCTTCCGCTGGCGTATAACCGCGATCTGCAGGAAGATAAACCACCGGTTTTTGACGCTTGCGACAATATAAAAATGTGTATGGAAGTAATGAATGAGATGACGGCAAGCATGAAATTTGTAAAAGAAAATACTCTAAGCAGCATAGAAAAAGGTTTTATTGCCGCTACGGAGATCGCCGATTATCTCTCAAGGCGCGACGTTCCTTTCAGGGAAGCGCACGGCGTTGTCAGGCGTATTGTTAAGTATTGTAAAGAAAATTCTAAAACTCTTAATGAACTTACGCTTCATGAATTCAATAAACTTTATCCTGAAAGATATCCTATATTTAAAGATGATATTTACAGGCATATTGATTTGAAAAATGTTATTTCCGTTAAATCTTCATACGGAGGGACGTCGGAAAAATCCGTTTTGAAGCAGATCGAAACGTTTAAAAAGAATATGTCAGGGAAAAAGAAATGAATTTGAAACATTTAATACGGATCGCTTGCGCGCTTTGCGCGTTCGCAATGGCGGCGTTAGAAATGCCGTTCGGTTTTTTTGCCGTAACTCCGGTTTATTGCGACGGATATGAAAAGATACTCACTGAAGACTCCAGTATCCAGACGGCCATTAACATTAATCATGACATTCTTATTCATTCCCAGAGCATAGATTTTGCTTACCAGAGGATAAATGAGGCGCGATCATTATATTTTCCTAAGATTGATTTTAACCTGAACGTTTCGCGTTTTAATAATATGGAACCTCTTATTTTGCCGGGTCAGCTGTCTCCTTCTCCGATATATCTTCCCGGCGAGATCAAAGACATTTATTTTTCTACGCGTTTATCCGTTTGGCAGGGTATTTATTCCGGAGGAAAAGTCAGAACGACAAATAAGCTTGCGGAAATGAATATGAATAAAGTTAAAAACGAAGCAAACGCCGTTAAAAATAATGTAATTAACAAAGTTAAAACGGTTTTTAACGCTTGTATTCTTTATAAGGAAAAGCGTGATTTGTTTTCAAGGCAGCTTGGAGACATAAATAATAAAAAAAGCGCCGAAGCGTCAGAACTTCAAAGAAAAATAGATCTTATGAGTTTCAGTTTTGATAAAGAAGTTTTGACTTTGTTAAACGTTATAGGCCTGGAACTTGAAACCATGGTTATGCTTGAAGGAAAACTTACGCCTAAAATAAAAAAGTTTGATTTAAGCCAGTGTATGCTTTGGGCTTACCAGTTCAGGCCTGAAATGCAGAGTACGCAGATGCAGGAGTCTATTGACGGTTTGATGGTCAATCTTGTTTCAATGCAGAAGTTCCCGACTATTTCCATAGGCGCGGGACAGGAATGGCTCGGTGAGAGGGTGATTGGCGACGAAAGCAGCTGGTATGTTTCAATTAACGCTAATTTGCCTGTTTTTGACGGCGGAGGAAGTTTTGCCAGAGTGAAGCAGGGCAGAGTTAATGCCAGAGAGGCGACGCTGAAAAGGTCTAAAATTGAAGATCAGGTAAAACTTGAGGTAAGCAAAGCTCTCATGGAATATAATTTTTGGAAAGAACAGTTTTATAAAGCGGAAATGTCTGAAAAGATTCCGTACACCGAACCGGAGCTTGACATAATATATAACCTTAACAGAAGTTATTACGCTCTGGAGCTTGCCGTAGGCGTGCAGCTTGATTCTTATTAGAGTTTTATTTTGCCGTCATTGCGGGGAGAAAGGTTTAAATCTTTCGGCGCTAAGTTCCCGTTTGCAATGGCGGCAATGATATATATAGGTAAATTCTCCATGATAAAAAAAATAATTTTGGCATTTTTATTATTTGTATTGCCTTCCTTGGCTTTCGCTTCTTCGTTTCTTGAATTTGACGAAGAAACGTTTGTCATCGACATGTTATGGAATAAAATCATACGTCTTCCGGATGAACAAAGGCCTAAAGTCGCGCTTGTGCTCGGCGGCGGCGGAGCAAGAGGTTTTGCGCATATAGGCGTGTTTCGCGTTTTGGAAGAAGAGAAAATCCCGATAGATTTGGTCGTAGGAACAAGCATAGGTTCCATTGCCGGAGCGTTTTATTGCGCGGGCATTTCTATGGATGAAGTTGAAAAACTTGCCAAAGACATAAACTGGAAAACCATATCCAATATCAGCGCGCCGTCAATAGTATCGATGCTTTTGTCGGAGCAGCTTCTTTCAAATGTACAGGTAGAAAATTTCCTTAAAAAACATATCGGCGATCTGCGTTTTGAACAGCTTAAAATACCTCTTGTCTGCGTGGCTACGGATTTAAATACCGGAGAAAGAGTTTTGCTTAGAGAAGGAAGCGTGGCTTTTGCCGCGCGGGCAAGTTCGACGCTTCCCGGTTTTTTTCAACCCGTTGAATACAGGCAAAGATATTTGATCGACGGCGGAATATCGGAAAATGTTCCCGTGGGCGTCGCGAAATTGTTTGCTCCGGATATTATAATAGCGGTGCCGGTGCCCGCCGACATAACAAAACATGCTACGGCAAACGTATTTGCCATTCTTATGCAGGCGATATACATTCAGGGGAGGACTTTGGACCGCGAGCATATCGCGGCGGCGGACGTTGTTATCCGCCCTGATGTCGGAGAGATGTCGACTGGCGACCTTAAAAACGCGTATAATACTATTGATAAAGGATTTTCCGCCGCGAAAGACGGATTGAAAAGCATAAAAATGGCGGTTATAGAAAAAACGCAGGAGAAATATAAGTTTGAATAAAACGTTTGCCGTAATTATATCATTGTTTGCTTTCATATCTTTTTCTTATGCCCGTTATCTTCAAGATGTAATGAGCGATGATGAAATTTTGTCAAAATACAACGGATTGTCCGTCGGGATCGAATCCGCAAAAAATAAAAAAGAAGCCGTAGAACTTTACGAAAAAGCGGGTAAAATATTTTTTGCTAAAGGCGCTTATGATGCCGCTTCCAATGCGTACAATATGCTTTTGGGATTGAAGCCTTCCAAAAAAAAGAAAGCGGAGTATTATATAAATCTCGGCGATATGGAAGCCGCGAAAAAATCTTACAGCAGCAGTCTTGATTATTACAAAAGCGCTCTGGCTTTATATAAGAAAAATAACGAAATAAAGAAGAAAATAGGCGATATACTTTTGGAAAGCAATCTTTACAGCCTTGCCGAGCAGAATTTTAAAGATATTCTGGCAAGCGATAAAAATTCGGATTATGCAAAAAGAAATCTCGGCGATATTTATTACAGTCAAAAGAAATATTCAAAAGCGCTGGAATATTATGAAGGTATAAAAATTTCTTATTACGATAAAGAATTGATCGCGAATATGGCCGCATGTTATAAAAGCCTCGGCAGATTGGATAAAGCCGTCAGCCTGGCGGACGATTTTATAAATACCAATCCGGGTTCGGATATGTATCTGCTTTCGGGTTTGCTGTATTCCGCGACAGGCAAGTTTGAAAAGGCGAAAGAACAGTATCTTACGGCCGTAAAATTTGATGAGAAAAATTTTTACGCTTATATGAATCTTGCGGCTATATATTTTGATGAAGGCGATATACAAAAGTCCGAGGAAATGCTTAATAATGCAAACCAAATAAATTCATATACCGCGGCGGTCGATATAATGTATGCAAGAGTGGCGTATAAAAAAGGAAGATTATATGACGCGAGAAGACATGCCGCAAACGCCGTACTCAAATCGAAAACGCCTTTTCTAAAACAGCAGTCGCAGCGTATGCTGGACTATTTTAACGACAAAAAATAAAAAATAAAATATAAAAAGTAAAATATTAACGGCAAGAAACGCGTTTTTTACATTTTACTTGTATCTCTCTATTTTGTATCATAAATAATATTGTCTTGCGGAAGAGGAAAAATGATCAAGTATATCAATAATGAACTTCATATAGAAAAAGTGTCTTTTTCAAGTATTGCCGAAAAATACGGTACGGCGGCATACGTTTATTCGAAAAATCAAATAATAAACAATTTGCATGCATACCAAAAAGCCCTCAAGCCGGCTGACGGACTTATTTGTTTTGCCTGCAAGACAAATTCAAACGGGCAAATTTTAAAACTTCTCGCAAAACATGGGGCTGGCGCGGATACCGTTTCCGGCGGAGAAATTTTCAGAGCTCTTCGGGCGGGATTTGATCCTTCAAAAATAGTTTTTGCAGGCGTCGGAAAAACCGCGGAAGAGATAGAATATGCTTTAAAAGCGAAAATTCTGATGTTTAATGTCGAGTCTTTTGAAGAGCTTGAAGTAATAAATAAAATAGCGGGCAGGCTTAAAGTCAAAGCAAAGATCGCGTTCAGGATCAATCCTAATGTTGATCCCGATACGCATTCATACATAGTTACCGGAAAAAAAGGGACAAAGTTCGGAATTCCGTATGAAGAAGCTTTTGAAGCTTATCTTATAGCTTCGAAAATGAAAAATATTATTCCGGTGAGCATTCATACGCATATAGGTTCGCAGATAACGGATGTCGCGCCGTTTAAACTTGCCGCAAAGAAAATAAAAAAACTGGCGGACGATATCGAAAATGCCGGAATAAAATTAGAATATATTAATTGCGGCGGCGGTCTCGGGATAGATTATTCCGGCGAAGATCCGGCTCCGAAACCCAAACGGCTTATGGACGAAATTTTTAGCATTTTCGGAAAAGGTAAAAAATTTATTTTTGAACCGGGCCGTTCAATTATAGGAAATGCCGGACATCTTCTGGCAAAAGTGATTTACAGGAAAATTTCGGGAGATAAAAATTTTCTTATAACGGACGCGGCGATGAACGATTTGATAAGGCCGACATTGTATGAAGCTTATCATGACATTGTTCCCGTTAAAAAAACAAACGCAAAAAAAGTTAAAACCGACGTGGTCGGCCCGATATGCGAGAGCGGTGATTTTATGGGAAAGGACAGAATGCTTCCGGTTTTGGATCAGGGAGAACTTCTTTTGGTGAAATGCGCCGGAGCATACGGGGCCGCAATGTCGTCGGAATATAATTCAAGACCTTTGCTCCCTGAGATACTTGTCGACGGGAACAAAGCCGCCTTGATAAGAAAAAGAGCGACATACGAAAGTCTTTTATTAAACGAAATTTAAAAAAAGTGAAAAGTGAAGAGTGAAAAGTGAAGATAATGTGTTTTCGCAAAGCGAAAACCTAATAAATAGGTTTCGGCTGGGACAAAGTCCCAGCCGAAACACAATATCTC
>WRNH01000096.1 GCA_009776745.1 Endomicrobiia bacterium
TCGAGGAAATTTTGATTTTTTTATGACGCGCATACCCGAAGGTATGTAAGGAATAAAAAAATCAAAATTTACCGAAAAACAGAACTGAGAAATATGACTACATTAAGTTAATTGACTATAGTATCTATTTTGCGGATCAAGTTTAGAGCAGCAGCGCCGTTTATTCGCAGCCGCCATATACGTATGTCTATTTTGCCGGCACAACGCTCCCCATTTCAGAAGGTTTTGCATAATGCGCCGCGTTCATTCTATTTCCTTTGTAAACCGCCTCAAGCCACTTTTCGCCTTCATCTTTGGAATAAAATTCAACGCTTCCGGCGGTATTTTCGGGAATTCTCACTCCGTGCCCGTAAAAATCATTGATTCTTTTAGCGCTCCAGAGTATCACCCATCTGCCGGAATCGTTTAAAGGAGAAACGCTGCTTCCTTCCGCTGCTTCTACTTTTTTGACCGCGTGAACCGTAAACTTCTCAGACATTATTTTCGAATATTCCTTTGGCTCCTTGGCATTCGTTTTTAACGCGCCGTTTTGCTGAAGAAACTTAATCATCGCCTCATCGTCTGAAGCATAATCAAGAACTGTAAATTTTGTTCTTTTTTCTTCGGCATTAACATCAGCGCCGTTGCGAATTAAATATCCGGCTATAGCTTCATTTCCTTTCATTGCCGCGATCATAAGAGGAGTTTTCCCGCTTTTTCCCGTCATATTTTTGCCGGCTCCGGCTTTGATAAGAAAGTCAGCAGTATTTTTATCGCCGTTTGCTATGGCGATATTCAGAGCCGTTCCCCAATATGAAGTATTGATATCAACATTAGCGCCGCTGCCGAGCAAAAGTTTTGCCATTTCAATATTTCTCGTTTCGCAAGCAAGCATAAGCGGAGTAAAACCGTCTTTTTTAACGGCGTTAATATCCGCAAATGCCGCAATAAGAGCAGAAGCGGTTTTTATATTTCCTTCATAAACGGCAAGCATTAAAGCAGTCCAGCCGTTTTTATTTTTCATATTTACGACGGCTCCGCGTTCAATAAGAAGATTTAAAATTTCAATATTATTCTTACCGTATTTTGCGGCAGCCATAAGGGCAGTCCAGCCGTCTTTTGTTTTCGCGTTTACATCGGCTTTTTCCAGCAGCTTGACCATATTCAGCCTGTTTTGATAAGAAGCAATTATGACCGGCGTCCACCCTTTATTATTTTTTGTGTTTAGATCGGCGCCTTTTCCGATAAGAACTTCAGCCATTTCTGGTTTTTCTCCGTATACGGCAAGAGACAAAGCTGAAAAACCGTTATTGTCTTTCAAGTTTATGTCGGCTCCGTTTTCAAGAAGAATGTTTACGGCATCTTTATTTTCCGCTTCGGAAGCAAATATGACCGCTGTTTGTCCGCGCTTATTTTTATCATTTATTTTTGCTCCGCTTTTGATCAGCTCGTTTATTATCCGTTCATTTCCGGCTCTCGCGGCAAACATCAGCGGAGTTACGCCCTCGGAATCTTTTTTATTAACGTCGGCGCCCCTTGCGATCAGCACGTGGACTTCATCGGCCTTTTTGGCGTTTATCGCCGCGGCAAGCGGAGTTAGCCCCTTTTTGTTTGAAAGATCTATTTTCGCATTATTATCCAAAAGAAGATTTATCATTTCCGGCGTGCATTTGCCCGCCGCTATAATCAAAGCGGTAGAACCGTCTTTTGCCGAAGCGTCGATTTTTACATTATTTTCTATCAAGAATTTTACCGTTTCTATGCTTCCGTTCGATACGGCGATCATAAGAGGAGTAACTCCGAGGGCCGTCTTCTCGTTTACATTTACTTTTTTGCTTTCTGAAATAACTTTTTTGACTTCATCGTCATCCTTTTCATAAACCGCAAGCAGCAGCGGATTTTTAACGCCGTCTATGCCTTCGCCTTTGTCAATGTCGGCAAGCACGCCTTTAGCGTTATCGGCGATCTCGGTCTTGAGAAGTTTTTCAAGTTCCGCGTATTCTTTTTCCCCTGCATACGCCAGAACGTTTTTTCCTTTGTTGTCTTTCAAATTTACGTCCGCGCCGTATTCAATAAGTTTTTTTACGGTATTTATTTTGTTGTTTTTTACCGCGAAAAATAAAGCCGTCATGTTTTCATTATTTTTGTCGTCAATTACCGCTCCCTTTGAACGCAAAAGAGTAACAAGATTATCATAACCTTCCGCGGAAGCGTACATCAAAGCGGTCATATCGGTTTCTTCCGCTTTAGTATTTACGGCCGCTCCTTCGGAAATGAGCAAAACCGCCGTTTCCGGACGTTTATTTTCAATAGCTTCCATAAGCGCTGTTTTTCCTTCATTGTTTTTCAGCTCGGTTGCGGCATCGTTTTCCATAAGGATCTCAATGAATTCTCTGTTTCCCGCATAAGAAGCAAGCATGAGAGCCGTCCAGCCGGAATCATTTTTAGCGTTGACATCCGCTTTTTTATTTATGAGTTCAAGAAAAATATCCGCCGAATTGCCGTATCTTGCGGCATACATTAAAGCGTTCCATCCTTTTAAATCCCTCGCATTGACGTTTAAAGTTTTTCTTATAATTTTTTCGGCTTCTCTGTTGTATCCGTTCCTTAACGCAAGCATTAATGCCGTCATACCGTTATTGTTTCTTATGTTCACCTCGGCGCCGGCGTTTATGATAAGATTAGCCGCTTCGATGCGTTTATTATCCAAAGCGATCGTAAGAGCCGTAGCATTTGAATCATTCCTGGAATCAATTTCGGCGTTTTTGTCTATAAGAAGATTTATCGTTCCCATATCGCCGTTTTCCGCGGCAAACATCAATGCCGTCCATTTATGTTCATTTTGAATATTAACGTCGGCGCCCGACTCTATAAGCAGTTTTGCGGTAGAGTGGTTTCCGCTTTTAATTGCCAGCATTAAAGGGGTCCAATAAGAGTTTGTTTTAGCGTTTATATCCGCATTATCGTCAATTAAAAGCTTTGCTATAAAATCGCTTCCGTTTTTTGCCGCAAACATTAAAGCGGTCCAGCCGTTATTCTGTCTTGCGTCGGTACGCGCGCCGTTTTCAACAAGCATTTTAACTATGTCTTTATGGCTTTTTTCCGACGCCTGTATAAGAGGGGTTTCTCCCGAGTAATTCCTGGCGTTAACGTCAGCCCTTTTATCTATCAAAAATCTGGCTATGCCGGTATTTCCCGTATGCGCGGCAAAAAGCAAAGCCGTCCAGCCGTCATTTTCCTTGGCTTCTATATCCGCTCCGGCGTCTACAAGCATTATGGCGATATCCCTTCCGCCTTGTTCGACTGCCGACATCAGCGCCGTAACGCCTTTATAAGTTTTCGCGTTAACGTCGGCGTATTTGCCTAAAAGAGCGCGCACAACCGCGGCGTCTCCTTTTCTTGCGGCAAGGATAAGCGGCGTATTCCCGTATTCATCTTTTAAATTGACATCAATGCCTTCGCCGTTATTAATTAATTGTACGGCTTTCGTAAAATCGCCCGTAATTACGGCGTCCATAAGTTCGTCGGCGAAAATAACGGAACACTGCGAAGAAATAAGCAGCAAAGCAAAAAACAATGTTTTTTTCATTTCAAACCCCTTTTTAACGGCAGAGAGCAGTTATTCTGTCTCTATTTGATCAAATCCGTTTCGCTTTCAATTAAAACATCTCCGGAATTTGTTCTTTCGATCTTATATGTATAAAAATCTTTTTGTTTTACGGCGGGAAGCTTATTTTCAATAATGTATTTCCCGTCTATACAATTCCATCCGCGGCTTCCGCCGAGAATGCCGCTAAAGTTTACATTTTCAACCTGTATTTCCCCGCCGGAAGATTTGCCGAGCCTTATATATGTTTTGGCCGGAGGATCATATTTTACATTATCGCTCTTTTTAGTATTGAACTTTGTGATCATTGCGCTGTTCACCTGGAGAAAAAGAATACCGTCCGCAATATTGTACTCGCATTCATACTGCGAATCTATGTCAGATCCCTGCTTGCCTTCTTTAAAAAAACAGCTGCCCTCGGGATCAAAATAAAATTCGTATACCAACGTATAATGCATAAAAGTCCATTTTTGTTCTTTTATTCTTCCTATATGCCTTGTCATAAATCCGTCAAAGAGCTGATGCTTGCTTTGTTGGTGCGCCGCGCCCATATCTATTCTGACCAAGCCGCCGTCTATAAACTCCAATATTTTTAATTCTTTTGGCGCCGGCCTCTCCGTTTCTTTGGATAAGCCCATTGTCCCTTTATCCACGGAATTAAAAACAATTTTTTGTTTTTCAGCGTCGTAAAAATACGTTCCGGCATGCCATCCGCCGTAGTACGAACTTCCCGAATATCCCCAGCTGAAACGGAAAGTGCCGTCTTCGGAAAAAAAATAATTTTCAAACGCTAAAGCCTGCGGAGTTCCGCTATCCCAGTTCCAGTATTCATTCTGTATGCTTGACACATTGCCGGCGACAGCGGTCACGGCAAAAAACGCCGATAAAAATACGGCTGAAATTGCTTTTTTCATTATATTTTAATTTCCCCTTTTTAAAGACAATTACGGATAAACCGCAAAAACAAAAATATTAGCGCCGCTTATCCGTAATCGCCGTTTTTATCTTTCTTTATTTTACATTAAAGAAAACATTTTTTCCAAATAAAAAGGACCGGAAGGATGATCATCCGGCTATTTTTTTTGTTAAAGCTTTAATATTAAGGTCAACTCTTCCGTTTTCGATTCCCGCCGCTCCGCCTATTTCGTGCCCCATCTAGAGCGTGTTCACGCTCTAATCAGTCTCTCGCCAGCGTTATGACATACACTTTGCGGCAGCCTGCCTCTTTTAACGCTTTCGCGCACGCCGACGCCGTCGCCGATGTTGTGGCTATATCGTCGACAAGCAGAATATTTTTATTCTTTATCAACTCTTTATTTTTTACAGTAAAAGAATCTTTTATATTTTCAAACCTTTCCCGCTTGGAAAGCTTAAACTGGGGTTTGGTCATTTTTTTTCTTACAAGAACGTTTTTTGCCAAAGGTTTTGAAATTTTTTTACCGAGTTCTCCCGCAAGCAGTTCGGCCTGGTTATATCCTCTTTTTATCCTTCTGACTATGCTCAGCGGCACAGGAATAATTATGTCGGTTTCGCCAAAAAAAACATTATTGCGCGCCGTGTCGGCCATTCCTTCCGAAAGTTCGCCCGCCAGAAACATTCTGTTGGAATATTTAAACTTCAGCACAAGTTTCCTTATGGGATCTTCATATTTGTACGCAGACCTCATTTTGTCAAAATAAAACTCTTTCGGATCATTGCGGCATACATAACAAAATTCGCCGCCGCTTTCTAACGGAAGCCCGCATTTTTGACATACAAGTCCTTTGATGATATTAAATTTGCTTTTGCAGCCGGAACATATTCTCCGTTTTGAAACCGCGGGCATATCATTGCCGCAGCATGAGCATGTGACGGGATAAAAAAAAGCGGATAATTTGAGAAGAAGATCTTTCATATAAAACTGTTTTTTATCGGCGTTTCCGTTAAGCAAACCGTTATTTAAGCTGCCGTTTTACCGCCGGAACTTTCCATCCGCCTTCAAGCAAAGTTTCTTTCGGCCAATAACAGCCGAAAACCATTTTAAATTCGCCGTTTGGAGAAGGCAGCCAATTGCTCTGCCTGTCTTTGCCGGGATTATCTTTTTGTATGTAAATATCAAGCGAACCGTCTTTGTTAAATTTGATGTCGTCTTTGCTCCCGACAGAAAAACGGTTCAGCGGATTTTTAACAAAAAAACCGTCGGCGTTATACATGGAAACGCTCCAAAAAGCGCCTACCGAGGGAATACCGTCTTTTTCGAAATGTAAAATATATTTTTTGCCGCCGTCATATGTTTCGCCGTCTCCGTCAGCGCGGGAATACATATAAACCGCATCAGCGTCAAGATTCGCGCCGACGCCGAAATACGCCGTCTTCGCTCTTAAAATATGATCGCTCCCGTAATTCCCGAGCCCGTACCGGTAAACCCAGCCTTCATCCATACCTTCGTTTCTCAAACTTTCCATATATTCGCCAAACCATTTAGGAATTTCTTTAATGGCTTCCTGCGTGTCAAAATCAAATATAGAGGCATCAAACCTCATACCTGGAGCTACTCCCAAATCCAGCATTTTATCCATAATTTGAGCGTCTTCCTCATAAGGAGGGTTATTTACCATAAGCCGGTTCATTATGCCGAAAAAATCACTTATACTCATTGACATTACCTGTTCCAAAGGAGCTTTTACCGGCAATGTTTCATCAACTCTTCCTTTCGGCGCGGCATATTTATTTCCGTAAGCGCTTAAAGGATAAAGCTTCATTTCGTCCTGTATTTTTCTGACGGCCGTCTCGCCGTCCCGCTTTCCGTTAACCTGAATTCTTCCTATCCACCAAACCAAATTCGTTGCCGATCGATACTCGCTAAACCCTCCGGGAAGCTCGCCTTCCCATCCCGGCCCCGTAAAAGCGATTTTAAGCGCCATAGTTCCGGCTGTACGTTTACCGTCGGAAGCAAAAACATCGCCCCATGCGTTTAACGCGGTAAAAAAAGCGTACCTGTCTCCGGTATCCGGAATTTCAAACAGCATAGGTTCTTTAGACAAATCAAGCCACGCAAAAGAATAAAACATATCGGCGTCAGGCCTTATAAAATCTTTAAATTTATCGTCGCCGAATAAACGGCTATGACTAAGCCGGTTTGGCGGAACGTTTTCAGTTTCAGGAAGAGGATTCGTCATCTGCCTTTTCGTAACGTCCATCATCACTAAAGGAAAACCGTAAACATAAGCGTCTTTGGCAGTCTGCACTAAATACGCTCTTTCTTTGGCTATATCGCGCGGCTCGGACGGCTGCATAATGTCATTTCCGCATCCCGGAAAAAACGCTGCCGCGCAAAACGCGAAAAAAATAAATATGTTTTTCATAGAAATACCCCAAATGAACGACAGGTAATAGGTAAAAGGTAAGAGGTAAAATATTTTTTGGGGTTTCGCTCGCGAAACACAATACCTATTACCTTTTACCTAATAAATAACAATACTAACCGGACAATGATCGGAGCCCTGTACTAAACTTTGTATACCGGCCGATTTCAAATGTTTAGCCGCATTTTCCGAAACATAAAAATAATCTATTCTCCATCCGACGTTTCTTGAGCGGGCTGCCGTCTTATAATCCCACCACGTATAGTTGTCCGGCTCTTTGTTAAAATGCCTGAAAGAATCTTTAAATCCCATATTTTCAAGTTCATCAAGTCTTTCTCTCTCAATAGGCATAAAACCGGACACTTCTTCATTTTGTTTTGGCCTTGCCAAATCTATGGGATGATGAGCAGTATTGTAATCGCCGCAGATAATCACCGTCTTATTCTGATATTTTTTCAAATATTCAAGAAAATAATCGTAGAACTCTAATTTATATTCTAGCCTTTCTTTCGATGCTCCGCCATTGGGAAAATAAATATTAAACAATACGAATTTTTCAAAATCAAGTTTTAAAACGCGCCCTTCGGCATCAAATTTTTCATTTTCAATGCCTGCGCTTACGGAAACAGGCTTTATTTTTGACCATGCGGCAACGCCGCTATAGCCTTTTTTTCTGGCTGAAGAACAATAAAAATGATAGTCCGGCATTTCTGCAAGTTCTTTCGGAAACTGTTCTTTTTCGGCCTTTGTTTCCTGAACACACACTATGTCGGCGTCTTCGCTTTTAAACCATTCAAGAAAATTTTTTTTATAAACGGCTCTTATGCCGTTAACGTTCCACGATATTATTTTCATTTAAACCCTCTTAAAGTGCGGGAAGCGAATTGCCTGTCATCTCAGAAATTCGTAATCGAAGATCCGCAGTTAGCCGTAAAATTAAACCCTTACGGCAGATATCCTAGAGTCTGAGGAGGAATTATGTCTTTTTTTACCGGCACTCTTTTTATTCTAAAACTTTGCGGGCCTCTTCAATATTTGTTTCAACCTGTTTAATGCTTTCGGCATCGCCCAATTCTTTATATAACTCAAGCGACTCAGCAAACATTGTAATAGATTCCTTTATTTTTTCGAGATTGTTTTCTTTATCGGCTTGGGTAAAAACGCACAGCGCCATATTATTTTTTATTTTTGCAAGGAGTTTTTTATTGCCGGATCTAATTTTTTTCAAAGCTTTTTCATACTCTTTTACCGCTTCTGAAAAATTGTCGGCGGAGATATACTTCTCCGCCCTTGATACATTCCAGGCTGAAGTAACTCGTCCGGCGGCGCTATTTACGACAATTATAATATCTCCCAAAACACCGGAGATTGCAAGCCCCGCAATAAAACCGACCGCTATGGTTATTATCGGCTTAGGTTTTTTCATTTTTACACCCTTTAAACGGCAATTGGGTGTCTCTAAAAAACCTGTATTTTCAGTGTCGTCATTGCGGCCCCCGAGCCGCAATCTCGTCGTGAACCATAGATTGCGGGTCAAGCCCGCAATGACAAAAGCGGGGTTT
>WRNH01000097.1 GCA_009776745.1 Endomicrobiia bacterium
TCTGGTCTGGTCTGGTCTGGTCTGGTCTGGTCTGGTCTGGTCTGGGGAACAAAGTTCCCTCTGGTCTGGGAGCAAAGCTCCCTGGGCTGAGGGGACTTTGTTCTCAGGAATCGGGAACAAAATTCAATGATTTGAGGACAAAGTCTCACAGATCTATAAATTTTCATGCACATATTTTATTTTTAAAATTCTTTTTTGTCAAATAACTGCATGTTTAAACATGACAAACGCATGAAATCCCAGCCACCCCGTCAGGAACAAAGTTCCTGCCAATCTCAGGCAACGGGTGCTAAAAAGAATTTAGCAGCTTTTGGTAGCTTGTCAGAGGCCAGTATTCGTCTGAAACCAAATCTTCCGCGGCGTCTATTTTTTCTCTGAGCGCGTCAAGCAGTTTTGCGCCTTCTTGAGCGTATTTTTCCGCGGTTTCTAAAATTTCGCCGTGATCTTTTGCCGTAAAAGCGTCAAGTTTCGCCGCCAGTTCTCTGACTTTGTCATAAATGTTTACAAGAGTTTCAACTTCTTTTGCAAGGTGCTTTGAAGAAATATTAAGTTCCGCTATGCTTTTGGCGGCTTTGGAGAATTGCGTTATTTGTTTAACTATCGCTGGCAAAATCAATGTGTTTATGACTTTAACGGCATACTTATATTCAATGTCTTTTATTTTTATGTAATTTTCAAGCTTTATTTCTACTTTCGCTTTCAATTCTTTTTCCGAAAGAATTTTATATTTCTCAAACGCTTTGATCACGTCTTTCGTAAGATATTGCTTTAACGCTTCGGGGGTATTTTTCGTGTTAGGCAATCCTCTTTTTTGCGCTTCTTTTTGCCATTCCTGCGAATAACCGTTTTTCTCAAACCTTACGGCTTTGGTTTCAATTATAATTTCTTTTACTACTTCAATAGCCGCCTGTTTTATGTCCGAAGCTTTTTTGGCGGAAATTCTGCCGTAAATCTCATCAAACCCGTAGGCAGCAATAAGATTAAGGACGGTTCCGGTTTCTGCAGGATTTGCGGAAGATCCGAGCGTTCTAAACTCAAATTTATTTCCCGTAAAGGCTATTGGAGAAGTCCTGTTTCTGTCGGAATAATCTTTGTTCACTTTCGGGAGATTTTGCACGCCCAATTGTATTTCATTAACTTTTTCTTCCGTTATATTTTTGGCTTTTTCTATAGAATCTAAAAGTTCGCTTACGAATTCCCCGAGATAAACCGACATGATCGCCGGAGGAGCTTCATTAGCGCCGAGTCTGTGGTCATTGCCTGCATCGGCAGCCGAAGCTCTTAAAACTCCGCCGAATTTTTTTACGCCCAATAATACGGCGCTGATCGCCAAGAGAAATGTGATATTTTTAAGCGGAGATTTTGAAGGCTCAAAATAATTCGTTCCCGTATTGTCGCCGACTGACCAGTTGAAATGTTTGCCCGAACCGTTTACGCCGGCAAAAGGTTTTTCATGCAATAAAGCCTCAAGATCGTGTTTTTCAGCCACCCTTTTGAGCGTTTCCATTATTTGGAGATTGTTGTCAATGGCGAGGTTTTCTTCCTGATAAATCGAAGCCAGTTCAAACTGATTAGGCGCAGCTTCATTATGCCTTGTTTTTACGGGAATGCCTCTGCGGTAAAGCTCGGTATCGACGTCTTCCATAAAAGCAAGGATTTTTTCTTTAATGTTTCCAAAATAGTGGTCGCCCATCTGCTGGCCTTTTGCGGGTTTATTGCCGAAAAGGGTTCTTCCGGTTACAATAATGTCCGGCCTGTTTTTAACGGTTTCTTTGGAAAGAAGGAAATATTCCTGCTCAATGCCTGCAAATATCTTTATCTGTTTGGCATTTCTGTTGCCCAGAAGTTTTTGTATTTCAATCGCTTTTTCGTTTAAAATATTGATAGACCTTAAAAGAGGAGTCTTTAAATCAAGAACCTCGCCTGTCCAAGAAAGAAAAACCGACGGAATAACCAAAGTTTTTACTTTTCCGACCTCAAGAATAAAAACCGGAGAAGTGGGATCCCACGCGGTATATCCTCTGGCCTCAAAAGTCGAACGGATTCCGCCCGACGGAAAAGACGAAGCATCGGGCTCGGACTGAACGAGCTGCGAACCGGAAAATCTTTCTATAATTTCGCCGCCGGCTCCGTAATCTATAAAAGAATCGTGTTTTTGCGCGGTGCCGCCTCTTTGCGGCTGAAACCAATGCGTAAAGTGCGAAGCGCCGTTTTCAAGAGCCCATTCTTTCATAGCGTGAGCGACTTCGCCTGCTATGCTTTGATCTAAAGGTTCTAAATTATCTACGGCTGAAGCAAGTTTATTATAAACGCTTTTACTTAGTTTTTGCTCCATTACTTTTTTCGTAAAAACCAGTTCGCCGTAAAAATTGTGTACAGACTTCATTGTAAAATCTCCTTTGAATGACAGAGTGGAGAGTGAGGAGTGAAGAGTGAAGATACGATTGCCGCGCCCTTACAGGGCTCGCAATGACGAACAAGGCTTTGTCTTTGCCGTATCTCCACTCTTCACTTTTCACTCTTCACTCTTTTTTTAAACCGCTCCCTGCGACATCATCGCTTCTGCGACCTTTTTAAAACCCGCAATATTTGCGCCTGCTACAAAATTATCATTCAAGCCGTTATCTTTGGAACATTTATCTATAGTCTTAAAAATATTTACCATAATTCCTTTAAGTTGTTTGTCCACATCTTCAAAACTCCAAAATAATCTTTGGCTGCTTTGCGCCATTTCAAGCCCGCTTGTCGCAACGCCGCCCGCGTTTGCAGCTTTGCCCGGAAGGAATAATACTTTATTATCTAAAAACAATTTTGTGGCTTCAAGCGTCGTCGGCATATTCGCGCCTTCTCCGACAAGCTTTACTTTATTTGCAATTAATTTTTTTGCGGCTGCTTCGTCAAGCTCGTTTTGCGTGGCGCAGGGAAGGGCGACGTCGCACTTTATTTCCCAGATATTAGCGCAGCCTTCTTTATAAACCGCGGTTTTAACTCTGTTTGCGTATTCGGAAATTCTTGCTCTTTCAACTTCTTTGATCTGTTTAACTATGCTAAGATCAATTCCGTTTTTATCGTAAACATAACCGCCGGAATCGCTCATCGCCACAACTTTTCCGCCAAGCTGTATTACTTTTTCCGCGGCATAAATCGAAACGTTTCCGCTGCCGCTGACAACCACGGTTTTATCTTTAAGCGTATCTTTTTTTGAGTTTAAACATTCTTCGGCTATGTAAACAAGTCCGTAACCGGTCGCTTCTTTTCTCACCAGACTTCCGCCGTAAGAAAGACCTCTGCCGGTAAGCACCGCGACATGTTCATTTCTTATTCTTTTATATTGTCCGAACATAAAACCGATTTCTCTCGCGCCTACGCCTATATCGCCAGCGGGAACGTCGGTATCCGCGCCTATGTGCCTGTAAAGCTCAGTCATAAAACTTTGACAAAAACGCATAACTTCATTGTCGGACTTTCCTTTAGGGTCAAAATCGCTGCCGCCTTTTCCGCCGCCCATAGATAGTCCCGTCAATGAATTTTTGAAAATTTGTTCAAAGCCCAAAAATTTTATAATGCTCAAACTTACGCTCGGATGAAAACGCAAACCGCCCTTATACGGCCCTATAGCGCTGTTGTATTCGACGCGAAAACCTCTGTTTACATGAACCTTTCCCGCATCGTCAACCCAGGGAACCCTGAAAATGATTTGGCGCTCAGGCTCAACCAAACGCTCAAGAACTCCGGCTTTTTCATACTCCGGATGTGCGTCGATAAAAGGCTGAAGCGTCGTAAGGACTTCCGTCGCCGCCTGATGAAATTCCTGCTCATTAGGATTTTTCTTTGTTACCTGTTCCAATACTTTAGCAGTGTAAGACATAACTATTCTCCTTTTTTTCTTTCTAAAAATAAAAAAACAAAAGCGTCTGCCGGCAAGATTAATTGCCGATAAACGCCTTTGTTTATCTTATTGATATATTATATATCATATAATAAATTCGTTTGTCAAATAAAACAATTAGCCCAAGTTCTGCTTGCTACTTGCTTTTACGCTCAAGTTTCCAATTAAGATAGCTTTCTATAAATCCGTCGATATCGCCGTCCATTACGGCGTTCACCTGCGATGTTTCATGACCCGTGCGTATATCTTTCACAAGCTGGTACGGCATAAATACGTATGAGCGTATTTGGCTTCCCCACTCTATCGCGCCTTTTTCGCTGTAATGCTTCTCATACGATGCGCGCTGTTTTTCGCGTTCAAGCTCATAAAGTTTAGCTTTAAGAAGTTTCATCGCGGTAGCGCGGTTTTTTATCTGCGAACGGTCGTTTTGCGATTGAACCGTTATATTTGTCGGCAAGTGCGTGATCCTGACCGCCGAATCCGTTTTATTAATATGCTGGCCTCCGGCTCCGCTTGCCCTGTACGTGTCTACCCGTAAATCTTTATCTTCAATAACTATGTCTATATCGTCTTCAACTTCAGGAATTACGTCGACCGAAGCAAAAGACGTATGCCTTCTTTTATTCGCGTCAAAAGGAGAGATCCTTACAAGCCTGTGAACTCCGATCTCAGATTGTAAAAAACCGTAAGCATACTCGCCTTTTATTATCATGTCCAAACTTTTTATGCCTGCTTCATCACCGTCAAGACTGTCAACGACTTCAGTTTCAAAACCCTTGTCTTCCGCCCATCTTGAATACATTCTCGCAAGCATTTGCGCCCAATCGCACGATTCGGTGCCGCCGGCTCCAGAGTTTATCGACATAATCGCATTATTTTTGTCGTGTTTGCCGCTGAGTTTTATTTTAGTTTCAAAAGCGGACAAAACTTTTTCAAGTTTTCTGCCGCCTTCTTCAACGTCTTTTAAAAGGTTTTCGTCATTTTCGCTTTCGGCAAGATCTTTTAATTCGATTAAATCCTTTATCTGCCTGTCCAAATCATGCCAAAGCTGAGATACGTTTTTCAAACTGTCTAAAGCAGACATGATTTTTCTTGCTTTATTCCGGTCATTCCAAAAATACGGATCCGAAATTTCAAGCTCAAGCTCTTTGATTTTATTTAATTTTCCGTCAATATCAAAGAGACCCCCTTAAGACGTCTACTCTTTCCTTCTGTTGTTCAAGAGACATAAAAAACTCCTTTTTTCTAACGGCAGAGCGGAGATATTGTTATTAACTGATTTTATTCCGCAGCAGCCTGCACTCGAATGTTTCTATCGGGTGGCGAAGCGAAAACACATCATCTTCACTTTTCACTCTATTTTATATGATCAAAATCGTTATCAGCATAAAAAGCAGCAAAACAGCGCATATTTTTACAAACAAATTTCCGTTTTTTGTATAAAACGACAAATAATCATTTTGTAAAAACTCTCCGTTTATTATGGCTTCTTTCATAACTCCCGTCGATATAATAATTCTTCCGGAAGCTTCTATTATACCCGATACGCCGGAATTCGCGGAAACGATCATTGCCTTTCTGTTTTCAACAGCCCTGAATACGTTCATTATAAAATGCTGATGCGGAGCCGCGGTATCAAAAAACCACGCGTCATTTGTGTGATTTGTCAAAACTTTCGCGCCGTTAAGACAAAATCTTCTTGAAATATCCGGAAAGAAATTTTCGGAACACAATGTCGCTCCCGCATATATTTTATTATCCGTAAAAATCCGCGCGTCTTTACCTTGCGTAAAATTTCCCAGTTGGTTTAATACCCCGAAAAAATTACTCAAAATTTCTTGAAAAGGCACATATTCCCCAAAAGGCACAAGATGATTTTTTAAATGTATTCCTGTGTACCCCTGCCCGTCAGGTCTGAAAGAAAACACCGCGTTGAAATATCTGCCTGTACCGTCGGCGTACGGCGCCCCCATAATGCTGAAGCCTTCGGCTGTCTGCGTTATTCTTTTCGCGGTCTTATAGGTTTGTTTATCCCGCGGCAAAAAATCAGGGAGAGTCGTTTCAGGCCAAACTATAAGATCCGGCTTCATTTCCGAAACTTCGAAAGCATATTTTTCAAGGTCAAATAAAATATCGTCTTTATAATTCTGATCCCATTTTTTATACTGGTCGACATTTGGCTGCACTACTGCCGCCGTAAAAGTTTCATCGCCGAAAAATTTAAACTTATCAAACCTGTAAGCTCCAAAAAGCAGCGATGCCGCAATAACCGCCAAAGCCGCAAATAAATATTTATTGCCTTTATTATTTGTGATCCAAAAGTAAAAAAACATATTGCATATTATTATCAAAAACGAAACCGCGTAAACTCCTCCGAATTCGGCCAGCTGTATCATCTCCGTGAATTTATACTGCGAATATCCGATAAGCATCCACGGAAAACCGGTCAAAAAATAAGTGCGCATATACTCAAACAATACCCAAAAACAAGCCGCAAAAACGGAAATTACCCATGGAGACGCAAAATATTTTTTTGCAATGCTTACAAAAAAACTCCATCCTGCCCAGTAAAGCCCGAGATATATCCAAAGAGCGCACGCGGCGGCAAACGCCTGCGCGTACGATCCCGTATTAAACTGCAGCATCGGTATAAGCCAATACAGCCCGATAACATTAAAAATGAAACCGGCAAGCAATCCGCATAAAAATGACGTTTTAAACGACGAGCGCATTATGACCGCCAAAAGAGGGATGAAAGCAATCCAGATAAGAAAAAATAAATTTGCTTTCGGAAAAGACAGCGCAGCGGCAATGCCTGCCAGCGCGCTCAATAGTATGTTTTTATGGATTCTTTTTAACGCCATTTTTTAATTTATACCTTCCATAGAAAGTGAATGCCGCAAATCCGGCAATAAAACCAAAACACGCAACCATAAAAAGATCGCCGTATAAAGTGTAAAAAGTCATATAACCGTTTTGCATAAACGTCCCGGTAACAATGGCGCGTTCGCAAAGGGCTGATTCTTTAACTATTCGCCCCGAGGCATCAATGATCCCCGAAACGCCGGTATTCGCCGCAGCTATTATCATTTTACGGCTTTCGACGGCGCGGAAAACATTCGCGCTAAAATGCTTATAAGAAGCGGAAGAATCAAAAAACCACGCGTCATTGGTGTGGTTAGTCAAAACTTTCGCGCCTGACAAAATAAAGCGTCTTACAATATCGGGAAACAAATTTTCCGAACAAATGAGCGATCCGACAAAAAGACTGCCGTCGGTGAAAATATTAACGTCTTTCCCCCGGGTTATATCGTCATTTATATTCGGGATGCCGATTATTTTCGAGTATTCCTCTCCAAACGGCATATATTCGCCAAACGGAACAAGATGATTTTTAGCATGCATGACAATGTATTCGCCGTTTCTGTCAAAATAGAAAGCCGCATTGTACAATTTGTCATCTTTATCCGTATGCGGCGCGCTTATTATGTTCATCCCGCCGGCAATTTTCGCCGCTTTTTTTGCCGCCTCAAAAGATTCGGAGTCCGACGGAATAAGTTTTATTATCTCGCTTTCCGACCAGACGACGATATCCGCGTTTATTTTTGATATCTCTTCCGCCGAGCGTTCAATTCCGGCCAGCATCTCTTTGGCGTACGAATCGTCCAGTTTTTTGTATTGCTCGACATTAGACTGCACTGCCGCGGCTTTAAATATTTTGCCGTCTCCGAAATTTTGAAATGCGGCATATCTGAATATACCAAAAATAAAGACTGCCGCAAATACTGTTGCGGCGGCAAAAAGATAATTTCTTTTTTTGTTTCTAATGCCGAAATATAAAAGAGCGTTCACAAGCATTATCGCAAAAGAAACTCCGTATACTCCGGTAAACTCGGCAATTTGTACCAGCTGAGGGATCTTATATTGGCTGTAAGCTATCATCAGCCATGACCAATTCCCTAAAATGTAACTTCTGATATACTCCAAAACCGTCCATAAACAAGCCGATAAAATAATAAATATCAATGTATTCGGGCAATATTTTTTTGTAAGTGAAGAAAAAAATCCCCAAATTCCCCAATATATCGCAAAATATTCGCAAAAAAGAACGTAAAAAATTATTGAAACCGGATAATTCCCATCAGTAAACAGCATAATCGTATCTATAAGCCAAAAATTTGCCTGAAGATTAAAAACCATCCCGGCGATGAAAGCCCAAACAAACGAAACAAGCGGGGCAGACCTGAAAACAACAAACA
>WRNH01000098.1 GCA_009776745.1 Endomicrobiia bacterium
GTTGAAGGCCTTTCCGTATATAAAAATATAGGGATTCTCAAAAAACAAATTAAACGGTTTAAACCGAAAGCCGTTTCCGTACAGGATCCTTCAGACGCTGAAAATTTGAAACAATGGCGCGCGGCAAATAATATTAAAGTTGAAATTTACAGCGGACACAGCGGATTAAGAAGGTTAGTCGAAATGCCGCAGGCCGATATGATAATATCTGCGGTCGTGGGCGCCGCGGGATTAAAGCCCGTAGTGAAAGCGATTGAAAACGGTAAAGATATAGCGATAGCAAACAAAGAAGCTCTGGTCATGGCCGGCAAAGAAATTATGAGGCTTGCGGATAAAAAGAAAGTTTCGGTTCTTCCGGTCGACAGCGAGCATTCCGCGATTTTTCAGTGCTGCGCCGGAGAAAAAAAATCGCAGATAAAAAAAATAATACTTACCGCTTCCGGCGGGCCTTTTTATAAATACGATAAGAATTTTGAAGAGATTACCGTAGAGCAGTCGCTTGATCATCCGACGTGGAAGATGGGTAAAAAAATTACGATAGACAGCGCGACCCTCATGAACAAAGGTTTGGAAGCGATCGAAGCTTCGGTCTTGTTTGATATGCCGATTGAGAAAATTGAAATAGTGATACATCCCCAGTCGATAGTTCATTCGATGGTAGAGTATGTCGACGGTTCGGTCATAGCGCAGCTTTCCAATCCGGATATGAAACTTCCTATCCAATATGCTTTAACATATCCCGAGAGAACGAAAGGAAATATCAAACCGCTTGATCTTGCCAAAGCCGGAAAACTTGAATTTTACGAACCTGATTTTAAAAAATTTCCTTGTTTGAAGCTGGCATATTCCGCGGCGAAAAAAGGCGGAACGTTTCCAGCCGTTATGAGCGCGGCAAATGAAGCGGCAGTTACGGCATTTTTAAATAAAGACATAAAATTTACAGATATAGCCAAGATTGTTGAAAAAACAATGAATGCGCATAAAGTCAAAAAAACGCAAAAAATTGACGATTTTGTAGAAGCTGATGCATGGGCGAAAATATACGCAAAAACTTTAATAAAAAGAGTGAAGGCAACGGCAGAGAATAGGTAAAAGGAATAAGAAAGAGCGTCTCTAAAAACCTTGTCTACACCATGTCATTCCCGATAGAGACACTCGGGACAAACAGGGGTTTTTAAAGGTACCCGTAATATGTAAAAGGGACGAGAGCAACAAGGAAGCAGTGCTGTTATGCTGTGTCATGTCGGCCTTGTTGATCGCCATTGCGGACTTGACCCGCAATCTGTCTTTGTCGTGGTCGTTTTTACCTTTTACCTATTACCTATTAATTGCCGTTAAAAAAGGGGAATAAATGATTATTTTACAGATACTCGGTATTGTATTAGGACTCGGTTTTTTAATTTTTATCCACGAACTCGGGCATTTTATCGCGGCAAAAATGTGTAAAATAAGAGTTTTGACTTTTGCTTTAGGTTTTGGCCCTGATATTTTTAAATACGAATACAAAGGCACAAAATACGCGCTTAAAGCCGTGCCTCTCGGCGGATTTTGCGCGATGGCAGGGGAAAATCCGGACGAAGCTACCGGAGGCGAAGGCGAATATTTGTCGCTTCCTTGGTATAAAAAAATATGGATAGCTTTTTCAGGGCCTTTGAGCAATTATATTTTAGCCGTATTTCTTTTTGCTTTTTTGTTTAACGTTTGGGGCGTTTCAATGGTTTCAAACACTTCGGCAATAGGCGGCACGGTTGAAAACTATCCTGCGGCGCAGGCTGGATTGCAGCCCGGAGATATTATTAATTCGATAGACGGAATATCCGTAAATACATGGCTGCAAATGACGGACGTATTGAGAGACAGGGCTGAAAAGGAAGCTCCTTTTGTCATTACAAGAGGAACATATACTTTTGATATAACAATGACAATTGCAAAACATCCCGTGACGGGAGCCGGAGCGCTGGGAGTTGTACCTTTTGTTGAAAAATCGGAAGCCGGATTTTTTAAATCAACGGCTCTTGGCTGCGAAGCCGCTATTTCACAAACTATCATGACGGTTTTATATTTGGCCGATAAAATCATTACATGGGAAAAGCCTGATATCGCAGGGCCGGTAGGTATTATGCAGGTTATGGCAAAAGCCACTAAATCCGGAATGGAAGATTATATAAGGCTCTTAGCCATTATATCCGTCGCTCTCGGCCTTTTTAATCTTTTCCCGATACCCTTGGTTGACGGCGGAATGATAATTTTGTTTATCGTGGAAGGAATTACGCGCAAAAAAATAAGCACTAAAGTTATAAGCGTATACAATACAATAGGAATAGTTTTAATTGCCGCAATTTTTATTTTTGCCACATACAGCGATTTGTTAAGGCTTGGGATAGGGAAACTGTTTGGGAACGGATAAAAAACGACAAGGAAAATATAAAATATAAAAAGTAAAATATAAAAACTACAGGGGAAACATAAAATATAAAAAATAAAAGATAAAAGGTACATTTTTGCCGTTAATATTTTATATTTTACTTTTTATATTTTATATTAATTGTATGAAGTATTTTAAAAGAACTCAAACGCGGAAAATAAATATCGGCGGCGTTGAAATAGGCGGCGGAGCGCCGATTGCCGTGCAGTCTATGACTAATACGGATACAAAAGATTGGCGCGCTACCGTAAAACAAATCAAAAATCTTGAAGAAGCAGGATGTGAAATTATAAGAGTTTCGCTGCCTGATATGGAATCCGCGCAGAATGTAAGCAGGATCAAAAAAAATATAAAAATCCCTCTGGTTGCAGATATTCATTTTGATTACAGGATAGCTTTGGAAGCAATTAAACAGGGCGCTGACAAGCTTAGAATAAATCCCGGCAATATCGGCTCAAAAGATAAAGTTGAAGCTTTGGTCAAAGAAGCCAAGGCTGCGCGCATACCGATAAGGATCGGAGTAAATGCCGGCTCTTTAAAATCCGTGCATAATTTTGACGATAATTTATCGCGCGCTAAAGAACTTGCAAACGCGGCTATGGAACATGTCGGGATCCTTGAAAAAAATAAGTTTTATGATATTGTCGTATCATTAAAAGCTTCAAATATTGCGACGACAGTCGAAGCTTATAAAATATTCGCTTCAAAAAGAAATTATCCGCTTCATCTGGGAATTACGGAAGCAGGTTCGCTTTTTAGCGGAACAATAAAATCTTCCGCCGGACTTGGCATAATGCTTTATGACGGGTTTGGCGACACCGTGAGAGTTTCTTTGACCGCCGATCCCGTAGAAGAAGTGAAAGCGGCAAATTCTCTTTTACGTTCGCTGGAACTCAGAAATACCGGTATTGAGATTATTTCATGTCCTACCTGCTCGCGTTGCGAAGTCGATTTAATAAAAATTGTTTCCGATATGGAAAAAGCCGCTGCAAAAATTAAAAATATAAAAAAGCCCGTCAAGATCGCGCTAATGGGCTGCATAGTAAACGGTCCCGGCGAAGCAAAAGACGCCGATTTCGGAATAGCCGGCGGAAAAAATATCGGAATACTTTTTGAAAATGGTAAAATTACAGGAAGAGTAAAACCTGAACAATGGGTTAAGAAATTAATATCGATGATAAAAATGAGATCGGTGGAAAAAAGAGTGAAGACTGGAGAGTGAAAAGTGAAGATAATGAGTTTTCGCAGAGCGAAAACCGATTAATAGGTTTCGGCTTCCGATTTAGACATTCGAGGATAAACTCCGCTGAAACACAATATCTCCACTTTTCACTCTTCACTCTCCACTCTGCCGTTAAAAGGGAGTTTAAAATGGCAAATATTTATTTAACAAGAGAAGGGAAGGAAAAGCTTATAAAAGAGCTTGAAGATTTGCTGAAAAGAAAACCGCTTATTCAGGATGAAATCGCGCGTGCCAGAGAACACGGCGATTTAAAAGAAAATGCCGAATACCACGCGGCAAAAGAAACTCTTACTAATTTGATGAGGCGAATAGCGGAAATAGATTCCAAAATATCGCGCGCCAAAATAATAGAAAATCTTGATATAGATCCGGATAAGGTTTTTATCGGCGTTACTGTAACAATTCAGGATGAAGACGGCGACGATTACGAATATACCATAGTCGATCTTGAAGAAGCCGATCCTTCCGAAAATAAAATTTCGGTACAATCTCCGCTTGTTCAGGGCTTGCTCGGACACAAAGCCGGCGAAACAGTCGAAGTCGAACTCCCCGCCGGAAAAACAAAATTTAAAATTTTAAAAATTACAAGATGATTTTAACGGCAGAGTGGAGAGTGAAAAGTGAAGAGTGAAGATAAGGCATTAGAAAAGAGTCAAAATTTTGCTATTAGAATAATCAGGCTGTACAAATATTTAAATGAAAGTAAAAAAGAATATGTTATTGCAAAACAACTTTTGCGTTCAGGCACGTCGGTTGGAGCAAATATAGTAGAAGCAAAATGCGCGATAAGCAAAAAAGATTTTCTGGCTAAAATATATGTGGCATTAAAAGAATGTTCCGAAACAAAATATTGGTTAATGTTGTTGTATAAGACAGATTATATAAATAAAAAAGAATTTGAAAGTGTGGTATCTGATTGTGAAGATATAAGAAGAATATTGTCTGCTACGACCAGAACTATTCGCGGTAAATGATTGCCAATTTTGTGTCGTTTTATCTTCACTCTTCACTTTTCACTCTTCACTCTGTTTTTGAGGTGTTAAAATGTATTTTTCAAAAATGCTCATACCAACGCTGAGAGAAGCTCCTTCTGACGCGGATATAATCTCGGCAAAGCTTATGATACGTTCCGGGATGATACGGAAAGTGGCTTCAGGGCTTTATGAGTTTTTGCCTTTGGGTTTGCGGGCTTTGAGGAAAGTTGAAAATATTATTCGCGAAGAAATGAATGCTGTCGACGGGCAGGAAGTAATTCTTCCGTTGATTTTCCCGAAAGATCTATGGATCGAAACCGGCCGCTGGAACGTTTACGGCAAAGAATTGTTCAGGCTCAAAGACAGAAAAGACGCGGAATTCTGTCTTGCTCCTACGGCGGAAGAAGGCATAACGGATTTGGTAAGAAAAGACATAAAATCTTATAAACAGCTTCCTGTTATGCTTTATCAGTTCGGCACAAAATTCAGAGACGAGATCCGTCCGCGTTTTGGCATAATGCGCGCAAGAGAATTTTTGATGAAAGACGCTTATTCTTTTCACGCCGACGATGCCGATCTGGAAAAATATTACAAAACAATGTTTCAGGCTTACACTAATATATGCGAAAGATGCGGTTTTAAGTTCCGCGCCGTTGAAGCCGCTTCCGGAGCAATAGGCGGCTCTTTTTCTCACGAGTTTATGGTTCTTGCCGATACCGGCGAAGAAGAAATAGCGCATTGCGAATGCGGTTACGGAGCCAATACTGAAAAAGCAGAATGTATGGCTTGCGAAGCTGAGCTTTCGGAAAAACTCAAAATGGAAGAAGTTTTAACGCCGAACATAGGCACTGTTGAAGAAGTTGCGAAATTTTTGAATACGGACGCTAAAAAGTTTATAAAGACAATGATTTATCTCGCGGACGGACAGCCTTTGGCTGTTTTGATAAGAGGCGATTTTGAAGTAAATGAAATCAAGCTTCAGACGTTTCTGGGATGCGCAGAGCTTGTTTTGGCCGACGAAAAAACGATAAACGAAGTTTCAGGAGCTCCTCTCGGTTTTGCGGGACCAGTTAACATAAAAAAGAAAATTAAAATCATTGCCGATTTGTCCGTTTTAAATATTGTAAATGCCGTTACAGGAGCAAATAAAAAAGATCATCATTTAAAAAACGTCAACATTGACAGAGATTTTAAATATGATGTTTCGGCGGATATAAGAAAAATAGTTAAAGGCGACAAATGCCCTAAATGCAAAAACGGGAAAATAGATTTTGCAAGAGGCATAGAAATAGGACATACTTTCAAACTCGGCACAAAGTATTCAAAATCAATGAATGCGACATATCTTGATACGAACGGCAAAGAAAATCTTATGGTCATGGGCTGTTACGGAATCGGCGTGACAAGAATTTTGGCAGCCACGATCGAACAGTCTAATGACGAAAACGGCATTATATGGCCGGACAATATAGCTCCTTTTGAAGTTATAATCATTCCGGTAAACTTTGCTGACGAAAAAACAAAGCAAGCTGTGCAGCAGATATACAAATCTCTTACAAAAGCAGGGATCGGCGTTTTGGTCGACGACAGAGACGAAAGAGCCGGCATAAAATTTAAAGACGCGGACTTGATCGGCATACCTTACAGAATTACGGTCGGCGAAAAAAATCTCGCAAACGGCAATGTAGAATTCAAAGCCAGAAAAGACGGCAAAGAAGGCATAAAACTTTTCAAACCCGAAGAAGCCGTTAAGGAAGTTTTAAAAATATATAAGAAAGACAAAGTATAAAAATTTTTTTGCCGTCTGTGCGCAGCACAGTCCCCGCGCAGAATGACAAAATCAAAAGTTAAGCATAAGGTAGGATCAATGGTGAATAAATACGACATTGCCGTTATAGGTTCGGGGCCGGGCGGGTTTACGGCGGCTGTTAGGGCTGCGCAGCTTGGCGCTAAAGTCGTTTTGATTGAAAAATCCGAAATCGGCGGAACATGTCTTAACTGCGGCTGCATACCTACAAAGTTTTTGTGGCAGGCGCTGAAAACAAAACAAAAAATACAGAAATCTTACGAGTACGGCTTTAAGGCAACCTTAGAGCCGTTTTCTTTTTCCGATATCATCGATAAAAAAGACAAATCAATAGCAAATATAAGAAAAGGCATGGAGATGATTCTTGCTTCATACGAAAATATCGAAGTTGTGAAAGGGGCGGCTTTTTTCAAAGACAAAAATATGTTGGCTGTCAGCTGTCATTCCGGCGAAATCCGGAATCCAATTGAAGTTGCTGCAGATAAGATTATTATTGCTTCCGGCGCAAATCCTTATGAATTTAAAGGTTTTGAATTTGACGGGGAAAAAATAATAAGTTCTGCGGATATTTTAAATATGCGCGCGGTTCCCAAAAAAATGCTTATAGTCGGCGGCGGAGCAATAGGAATTGAAATGGCAGCGATTCTTGCCGGTTTCGGAAGCGCAGTAACTCTTGCGGAAAGAGAAAGTCAGCTTCTGCCAGGCGAAGATATTGAAATTGCCGAAGAAATAAAAAAGAATCTTCAAAGACAGGGCGTTGAAGTTTTGACTGGATGTCAGGATGCTTTCGGTTTAAAAGATAATTTTGACAAAATGCTTGTCGTTACCGGAAGAAAACCCGAAAATGACTTAAATTTAGACAATGCCGGCATTGACGTTTCGCAAAAAGGTTTTATTAAAACAAATGAATACTGCAAAACAAATATTGAAAATATTTATGCTGTCGGCGATATAGCCGGAAAAAATCTCTTGGCATACACGGCGCAGAACGAAGGCGCTATTGCCGCCGAAAATGCCGTTGCCGGAGATAAAATAAAAGCGGACAATTCTATCGTGCCTCTGGCAGTTTTTTCAAACCCTCCGGCAGCATCGGTTAAAATAAAAGATTTTGCGGATTATAATGATACATCCTTCGGAAAGTTTCCGTTTACGGCGAGCGGCAGAGCGTTTATCGAGAATGAAAGAGTCGGATTTATTAAGTGCGCCGTTGATAAAAACACTCATAAACCTCTTGCCTTTTGGATTGTGGGCGCGCACGCCGACGAATTGATAAACGCGGCGGCGCAAATACTTAAAAGCGGCAAACCGCCTTCAAGAGAAATGTTTTTTCATCCGTCATTAAGTGAATGTTTATTTAATGCATATGAAGACGCGTTTGGAAAATGCAGTGAAAAGGCACCTGGGTCATCAACCCACAAGAAAGATAGATAATTTAAGCCTGAGAAAAAGATCTTTGAACATAAAACTGCTTGCAAACATTATTAATAATAATTAAAAGTTT
>WRNH01000099.1 GCA_009776745.1 Endomicrobiia bacterium
AAAGACTTAACGACAACGGCTTACTACTAGGAATTACGGACATATGAGGTTTGCCTACGCAAACAACGGCTAGTGTTGCAATAGCAAATGGAACTTGGGTAGTTTATTTTTCATTGAAAAGACGTAGGAAAAAATAGTAAAATAATTGTCTATGAAAATTAAAATCATTCTCATACTTTTTTTATTTGCGTCGGTAAATGTTTTTGCTCAGGACGCTGCGCAGCCTGTTGCCGATAAACAGCAATTGCAGGATCAAAAAAATCAGGAAAAAATTAAAAAGAAAGAGGAAAAAAACCAGAAAAAAGAGATCGGGAAGCAGCAGGCTAAAGATGCCAAAGAAAAAGCCGGACAGGAAAAGGTAAAAAAAGCTGAAGCGGAAAAGCAAAAAATTGAACTTGAACAGCGGCAAAAGGAAAAACATGAGAATGAAGTAAAAGAGAAAGCCGCCATGGAAAAAGAAAAACAAAAACTTGAGAAACAAAAAATAAAAGAAGAAAAGCAGTACGAAAAAGAAAAACAAAACCGCAAAAGGGAAGAACGTAAATACAGAGAAGCTTTGAAAGAGCCGTCATCGTCATTAGTCTTGGATTATGATCTAAAATTCCGCGCCGCTTCATATTCAAATATAGATTACCGCAACGCCGTAAAAGCGGAAGGGCAAAGCATTTACCAACAGTATTTAAGCGTTAACATTATAGGAAAGTTTGACGACAGGATAGATATGGCGGCAAAACTTGCCTCATACGGTTATTCCGGAAAACAAAATGACGCGTTTTTGACGCCGTATCCGAATGAAGATTTTTCATTTTTTCTTGAAAGCGCTTATCTTAATTTCAGAAGCGGAACCGGTTCTCTTATCCCTTATGTTTTTACATTTGGGAAACAGTATTTTACCGCGGGAAACGGGCTTATCATTGATCCAAACCAAAACGGTTTTTTGGGCGCAAGCGCAAAGGCCGATATTAATTATTTGCTTTCGCTTGACGTTTTTGCCGGAAAAGCCGATAATCAGGATTTCGGCGTTTACGGCGGAAGTTTGAAAATAAAACTTGAACATGCGATTGAAATAGGAATATACCAGGAAAGAAATGATACGGGTTTTGCTTATCAGAAAGGCGTGCTTATAGCTTCAAGCGCTTACAAAATCGAATCAGACATAAAAACTTTTTATGATATAAACCTTACG
Source organism: Endomicrobiia bacterium (assembly GCA_009776745.1). Lineage (GTDB taxonomy): Bacteria > Elusimicrobiota > Endomicrobiia > Endomicrobiales > Endomicrobiaceae > Endomicrobium_B. Next base: position 1,187 of record WRNH01000099.1, read on the forward strand.
GGCGGCAATAAAAAATATAAGTACAGGCTCGAAGCTGCCAAACAAACCGGCGAACTTGTAAGAAGTTCCACCGATACGGTCGAATATGACGCTTTCGCTTTCCTCGCTGAAGGAAGCTGGACGGGAGCAATTTTTAACCGCAGTTCAAACGCTAAAATACTTTTTTCATACGCGAACGCAAAGAAGGAAAACTCTTTTAGTCCTACTTTCGCAAAAAGGTATGACGGCCTGCAGAGAATCGGCTACGGAACTTTATTCGCGGCAAATAACGGCGATTCGTTTTTTCTGCTGCCGGACGGCTATGGCGGAATAAATACCATTGGGATCGACTTTGATATCGCTCCATGGAATTTTTTATGCGCCGGATTGGGATTTTATATGTATTCCGCATCGGATGCTCCGGCTGAAGCCGGTGGGGCGGGTTTTGCCGAAATTTACGGAGCGGAAGCCGATTTGGGAAATGAAATTGATTTTTTTGTGAAATATAAATATCTTGATTACTTTGATATCGGTTTTGGTTTTGCCGTATATACGCCTCCGTCAAAAGGATTTTCTAATGCGGAAGCATCGTATTTATATCAAATAGAAGTGGGCGCGAAGTTTTAACGGCAATTAACAAATTACAATTTAGGCAGGCAATCAATACTTATGAAAAAAATTTACCTTGCTTTTCTATGGCATCAGCATCAGCCGATGTACAAAAATCCTTCGACAAACTGCTACGAGCTTCCGTGGGTAAGGCTGCACGCAACCAAGGATTATTATGATATGGTCGCCGTTTTGGACAACTTTCCTAAAATAAAAGCCAATTTTAACCTTGTGCCTTCTCTTCTTTTGCAGCTTGAAGAGTACGCGTCCGGAAAAGCGAAAGATAAATTTCTCGATTTGACGCTTAAAGACGCTTCATTGCTTACCGACGATGAAAAAGTTTTTATTCTTATGAATTTTTTTATGGCTAACTGGGATAATATGATTTTTCCGTATAATCGTTATCTGCAGCTTCTTGAAAAACGCGGCAGACAGACTACTGAAGCGGAAATAAAAAGAACGTTGAATTATTTTAAAACCGAAGATTTCAGGGATTTGCAGGTTTGGTTTAATTTAACGTGGATGGATCCTTACTGGCGTAAAACCGATGAATTTATCGCTTCGCTGTACGATAAAGAAAGAGATTTTACAGAATACGATAAGCGGCTTCTGATAGCAAAGCAGCTTGAAATTTGCGGTAAAATAGTCGAGAAACATAAAGAAGCCCAGGACAGAGGTCAGATAGAAGTTTCGATAACTCCGTTTTATCATCCGATTTTGCCGCTTTTGTGCGACACTAATTCGGCGCATCAGGCAACTCCGGACATGGTATTGCCTTTAGCCAGATTTTCTCATCCTGAAGACGCAAATTGGCATATAACAAATGCCGTAAATTATTATGAAAAACTTTTCGGGCGCAAACCGTCGGGAATGTGGCCTTCGGAAGGATCGGTTTCAAACGATATGGCCGTGTTGGCCGCCGATGCCGGAGTACAATGGATAGCTACGGATGAGGCGGTTCTGTGTAACAGTTCCGGAGAAATCAGCGGAAACAGAAGATTTTTATTCAGGCCTTATAAACTGGCGGTTAACGGAAGAGAATTGAATATGCTTTTCAGAGACCACGGCTTGTCGGATGCAATAGGTTTTGTTTACTCAAAATGGAATGCGCGCGACGCGGCGGCTGATTTTGTTAATAAGATCCGAGGTATTGCCGATTATGTCGGAAATGAATATAACGCTCCGCTGGTTTCGGTTATTTTAGACGGCGAAAATTGCTGGGAACATTATAAAAATGACGGCTGGGATTTTTTGGAAGCGCTTTACGAGATGCTCAGCAATGATCCATTGATCGAGACCGTGAGAATAAGCGAATACCTTGAAAAGTTTCCTCCTAAAGACATATTGCACGGCTTGACGGCAGGTTCGTGGATAAACGGTAATTTCGGAATTTGGATAGGGCATAATGAAGATAATTTGTCTTGGGATTATCTTAGCATTACGAGAGATTTTCTTGTGGATTTTCTTGACAAAAATCCGGGTTTTAAAGGTTCAAAAGAAGAGAAAGAAGCGTGGGATACATTATACGCCGCCGAAGGATCTGACTGGAACTGGTGGTACGGTCCGGATCATTCGTCGGCCAATGATGCGGTTTTTGATTTTATATACAGACAGCATTTGATCAAAGTTTACGAGTGTATGGGGCAGCGTCCGCCGGACGTTTTATATAAGGCTGTTAAAAGCGCGCCTAAAAAATACAATGAGGCAAAACCTTCGTCTTTTATAAGTCCGAAAATTGACGGAAAGATTACAAATTTCTTTGAGTGGAAAGGCGCCGGATATTATGAAGCCGGACATTCAGGCGGTTCAATGCATCAGGTGTCTACGGCGCTTGAAAGTTTTTACTACGGTTTTAATATGAGGAATTTGTACATCCGCTTTGATTTGAGCGGAGATATCTCTCTTAAATTTCTGGAAGATTTAACTTTTCACGTGATTTTTCTCGCGCCTGTTAAGCGCAAGATAGCGCTTAAGTTTAATTCCGAAGGTAAAGTTTCATATTTTGCGCTTAAAACCGGCAAAGAAGAAAAGATTTTAAACGCAGGGGAAGCGGCGTTCGTTAAAATTATTGAAATGTCCATAGCTTTTTCGGAGCTGGATCTTCCTGAAAATTATGAAAATATAGAGTTTACGGTAAGCGTTGATAAAAATAATATGGAGATCGAAAGGTGGCCTTACCAGTCTTCAATTATAATTCCAAAACCTTCGGAAGGATTTAATTTTTTAAGCTGGACGGTTTAAAGACAGGTAATAAGTAAAAAATAAAAGTTGTTATCGTAGGGACATATGCAAATAAAAGGAATAGAGGTCAACGGCAGGACATATAAGGCTTTTGAGGGCGAGATAGCGCCGGACAGTTCGCTTGTTTTTATTATGGGCGAAAAAGGGTTTATTATGTGCGGTTATTTGAATATGGAGACAGCCGAGAAGAAAGGCAATATTGCTGCAATTGCCGTTGGCGTTAAAACTGTTGAAGATATGCTGCAAACAAAAATAGCTGCAGTTTCAAGTGCGGCTAGAAAGGCAGGTATTGAAGAAGGCATGCCTGTGAAAAAAGCGATTGAAAAGCTTTGATCGAATAATTATTTTGAGGAAAAAATGCAGATTCAAACGCCGTATTATTTGATTGACGAGCGAAAACTTCTTAGAAATATGAAGAAGATAGAATATGTCCGTGCGAAATCAGGAGCGAAATCCGTTTTGGCGCTCAAATGTTTTTCGACTTGGGCTGTGTTTCCTCTTATGAGCAAATATATGGCCGGTACGACGAGCAGTTCGCTTTATGAAGCAAGGCTGGGATATGAAAAATTCGGCGGGGAAACGCATGCTTTTAGCGTTGCGTATTCAAAAGAAGATATTGAGATCATAAAAAAAATATCAGATAAAGTCATTTTTAATTCCGTTTCGCAGCTTAAAACGTTTTATAAAGATGTTAAACATTTAAAGGCCGGTCTGAGAATTAATCCCGGAGTCAGTTACTCTCACTTCGATTTGGCAGATCCGGCGAGAAAAAATTCAAGGCTTGGCGTGTTTGATAAAAATGAAGTTTTGCGTGTTTTGGATAAAATTGACGGGGTGATGTTTCACTACAATTGCGAGAACGCAGAGTTTGCCTCATTTTCTAAAATGCTTGACGTTATCTCGAAAAAATATGAAAAAATTTTACATAAAATACAATGGGTCAGTTTAGGCGGCGGTTTGTATTTTACTAAAGACGGTTATCCTATTGATAAATTTTGCGAAAAACTCAAAAGTTTTAGCCAAAAATATAATGTGCAGGTTTATCTGGAGCCCGGCGAAGCCGCAATAACGCAATGCTGCGAGCTTGTCACAACGGTTTTAGATATCGTCCGCAACGGCAAAGATATTGCGATCGTGGACGCTTCAACAGAAGCGCATATGCTTGATCTGCTTATATATCAAACGCCGGCAAAAATAGATGCGAAAAGAGGCAAAAATGAATATATTATTGCCGGAAAATCCTGCCTTGCAGGCGATATCTTCGGCACATACAAACTTGCCGGAAAGCTTAAAGCCGGTTCAAAAATTAAATTTGCCGACGCTGCCGGATACACGATGGTAAAAAAGAACTGGTTCAACGGCGTTAAAATGCCGGCTATAGCAGTTAAGCGTCTTAACGGCAAAACTGAACTTGTCAGGCAGTTTGTTTATAGTGATTATGTGAAAAATCTTTCGTAGAATAGTTTGTCATTCTGCGGGGACGCAGTCCCTCGCAGAATCTATGGATAATTATGAACAATACATATTACGTTTATATTCTTGCAAGTGATAAAAACGGAACACTTTATACCGGAGTAACAAATAATTTAGAACGCAGAATTATAGAACATAAAACAAAACAGTTTGAGGGTTTTGCAAAAAAATATAATGTTGATAAGTTAGTTTGGTTTGAATTTGGCGGAAGCATAGAAAAAGCAATAGAATTTGAAAAGAAAATAAAAAATCGCGGTAGAAAATGGAAGATTGATTTAATTGAAAAAAGAAATCCTGACTGGGAAGATTTAAGTAAAGAATGGTTTGATATTGATAATTTATAGATTCTGCGAGGGACTGCGTCCCCGCAGAATGACGAAAGAATGGAGGTATAAGTGGAAATGAAAAGAAACGTGCTTTTGATCGGGGCGGGGGGAGTTGCTCATGTGGCGGCTCATAAGCTTGCGCAGAATAATGATTTGTTCGGCAATATTTATATTGCTTCGCGGTCTTTGGATGCCTGTACCGATATTTTGGAAAGCATAGAACGCAAAAATAATTACAAAGATCCTTCAAATAAAATAGCCGCAAAAAGAATTGACGCTTTGAATATTCCCGAGCTTATCAAATTAATAAAGCAGTTGGATATTTCCATTACAGTCAATTTAGCTTCGGCTTTTTGCAATATGTCAATACTTGAGGCCTGCATAGAAACCGGTTCGGCTTATATTGATACGGCAATCCACGAAGAACCCAACAAAGTCTGCGAAAATCCGCCGTGGTATGCCAATTATGAGTGGAAACGCAAAGACAGATGCGCAGAAAAACAGATAACCGCTATTTTGGGAGCGGGATTTGACCCGGGCGTTGTAAATGCTTACGCAGCTTATGCGAAAAAACATTTTTTTGACGCTATCGACACCATTGATATTATGGACGTAAACGCAGGAAGCCACGGGAAATATTTTGCTACGAATTTTGACCCTGAAATCAATTTCAGGGAGTTTCATAAAGTCTGGACATACATAGACAGGCAGTGGGTCGAAAAAGCCGTTCATGCCGAAAAAATGGTTTACGATTTTCCCGTTGTTGGAAAACAGACCGTTTATTTGACCGGACACGATGAAATACATTCTCTTTCAAAAAATATGGACGCAAACTCCGTCAGGTTTTGGATGGGTTTCAGCGATCACTATATCAATGTTTTCACTGTTTTAAAAAAAATCGGTTTGCTTTCGGAACACCCCGTAAAAACAGCGGAAGGGCTTGAAGTCGTTCCTTTAAAAGTTGTAAAAGCCTGTTTGCCTGACCCCAAAACCCTTGCGCCTAACTATACGGGAAACACATGCATAGGCGATTTGATCAAAGGAACAAAAGACGGCTGCAAAAAAGAGCTGTTTATTTATAATGTATGCGACCACAAAACCTGTTATGAAGAAGTAGAATCGCAGGCAATAAGCTATACCGCCGCAGTGCCTGCGGTCGCCGCTGCGATCTTGGTAGCAAAAGGCGATTGGGACGCCAAAAAAATGGTAAATGTCGAAGAACTCGACCCGGACCCATACATTGATTTGCTAAACAATATAGGCTTACCGACAGAAACCATAAAAGTAAGCTATTCGAAGAAGAGAAACCCAAAAAAGACAGGTAATAAATAATAGGTAAAAGGTAATAGGTAAAAAACTAAAAGCAGAAGAGTCGTTAACCTTTTACCTATTACCTATTACTTGTCGTTAAACGGGTGCCCGCGCGCGGGAAGCGCGCTGTATGACGTTAATAAAGCGTCAGGGCTGAGATCATACCGTAATAACACTTGACCCGGATAATGCCGGCGTAAGGAATAAACACTGCTTCCAAATTTAAGCGGGATATTCCTTACTATAGGAATATCCCGCGTTTTTTTTGTGAATGGAGGGTCAGGGGGACGGGGGAATTGACCACGCCACTTGTGGTAAATTGCCCCGTCCCACTGACACGCCAGCACAGCAGAGAGATAATTAAAAAAAGAGTGAAGAGTGGAGAGTGAAAAGTGAAGATAAGGAGTTTTGCCTCCGGCAAAACAGATAAATAGGTTTTCGCAAAGCGAAAACACAATATCTC
>WRNH01000100.1 GCA_009776745.1 Endomicrobiia bacterium
TTAAAGACTTAACGACAACGGCTTACTACTAGGAATTACGGACATATGAGGTTTGCTTACGCAAACAACGGCTAGTGTTGCAATAGCAAATGGAACTTGCGATTCGCGGATTTTACTTGATATTTTTATTTTAAATAATTAGTATTATTATGTATGATGAATAAAATATTGGCAATCATCATTCCTGCATTATTATTGAGCACTTCATATGCTCCTGCATATGCGGTCAGCATTAAAACCATAGAATCTCCAGCGGTGCAAGAAAATGTCCCGGATAAGGTTATCAGCCATTCTTCGTTTGTGCAGATACAGATGCCGAAACAGATTTTTAATATGTGCGTTAAAGCAGGGAAAACTCTGCGGACGAATATGCTTGTTTCTTTTTCACATGGCGAAACGGTAATTAAGAGTTATTATCAAATTATGAACGGCTGTATCTTTTTTTGCGCGGTCAATGTGAATTTAAATAAAAATTTAAAACGTTTTTATCCCGTGGAAAGTATAGTAAATTCCGGCAATACGGCCAAAGACGCCGGAGGCGGGTTCATCTTTCATCTGTTTATGGTTTTACTGATATTACTATGTCTGCTTGCCGTAAAAAAAGCTAATTTGCCATATGCATTTATTTTAAACAGAAATAAAAAAGCACGGTATCAAATGTGATACCGTGCTTTTTTATTGGAGGAAATCGTGTATTTTAGAAAGATCTTAGCAGCGTTTTTATCGGCAATTCTTATTTTTTCTTTTGTTTTACAGGATTATGCTTATGCCGTTTCATCGGCTGCGGAAATGCCGGCTGCCGGAACAATTAACCCAGTTAATGATGATTTGATACAAGGCATAGGGAAAGTCGTCTACGGAAAAGATTTCGGCGGAGACGTCATTGTTTTTAATATTCAGGACTTTCATATGCATCCTGAAGTTCAGAAAAATATTAGTTTGATAATAGACGCGTTTGATAAAAAATACAGCTTAAAGAATGTGTATGTCGAAGGCGCTTACGGTAATGTGGATATCGGCTGGCTTACTAATGTAAAAGATAATGAGTTAAAAAACAGCGTTCTTGAAAACATGCTTGCTTCCGGAGATATTACCGGAACGGAATATTTTGCGGCTTCCAAAAATAAAGGAAATTTTCTGCTGGGATTGGAAGATAAGAAGATTCACCGCGGCAATATTAAAAGGCTCGGAACTTTAATTGAGAAAAAGCCGTTTTATGAAACTTCGCTGAACTCTTTTGAAAACGAACTTGAGGCTATGCAGACCAAATATTTAAATTCAGGCAGCAAGCGGCTTAACGCGTTGATAAAAAAATACAGAAACGGCGGTATTTCATCCGAAAAATATTACAGGGTTTTGCTTAGCTATATGAAAAAGAACGCAGGGCAATCCGAAGGCATGTACGGCGCTATCATGCCTATGAATATTGAGGATTATCCTAATATTTCAACATATTTAAAAATAACCGCAATGCAAAAAAAGCTTAATTATAAAACCGTTTCCAAAGATATGCAGCGCGTTATTGACGCAATGAAAGAGAATATGCCTTTCAAACAGTATCGGGATTTTTTAATGGAAACGGACAATCTTGCCGACTCGGGGAAGCTTGCGGCGTATCTTTCCAGAATGCCTAACGATTTTAAAGAAAAGAATTTTACAAGCGATCTTTTTAAGTTCGTAAATATGATACAGGCATTAAACGAGATAAATCCGGTTTTTTTGATAAAAGAAGAAAGGCTTTTGGTTGAAAATATAAGAATTGCTCTTTCCAAAAACAATAATGAGCTTGAAATATCTTTCCTAAGCGGCTTTTTCATTTATTTCTGCGATTATATGAAGGCGTCTATCGCGTCTGACGATTATGCTTATTTTAAGAGCAGATTTCCGAAATTTTTAAATTTGTGGAAAAAATATTCATATTACGACACCATGAGTCCGCTTCAAAATGAGTTTGACCTGATTGATGAATATTATGCCGTCAATGATAACAGAAACGATATTTTCATAAACCAAATTGCAAAAAATAATAATCTTTTAAACAAAAACTCTTTAAGCCCGTCGGTCAAAAACACGGTTTCCGGTTTTGCCGAAGGCAAAAAAAATATAATAGTCTGCGTAACCGGCGGATATCACAGCGAAGGACTGGCTGAGATACTTGAAAAACGCAATGTTTCTTACGCGGTTATCACGCCTAATGTCAACAGCGGCATAGAATCAACTTTGAAAAAATATGACGAACTTGCTTTAGCGCAGGCAATGATTTTTAACCAAAGCCTGGCTTTGGCTCTTGCCTCGCAGTCTACGATCCCAGAAATGACCGCTTTATTTATGAAATCAGTTCGCGGTTATTTTTCTGGGATCCCGTACACGCAGGGCAATATTGACGCTTTTGTCAATGAATTAAAAAATGCCATTGGACAAGAGAATGTTTTTGCCGATTATTCCGCAGAGAAAACGGTAATAAGCGTAAAAGACGGAGTCAGCGGCGAATTTATGCCTTTTGCGGAACTTAAGACGGGAAAAGAGTCGGATATTTCAGTTGAAATACTTTTGAAGGAAGGGGAAAGAATACGTCCCGAGCAGATCACTTTAATTCTTTCAAGAGAAAAAATGGCAAATTATGTTAAGACATTTTATGATATGTTCCGTTTGACGATTCCAACCGGACTTGAAGGATTTGCGTTTAATGCCGACAGAAGATTTATAAATCTGATGGAGTACGCTGCAAAAAATAATCTTGTCTCCGGAAACGGCTTAATTTTTGACATAGCCGATACGGATTATCTCCCGGAATCTATTATCGGCGTAGAAACAAAACTTATAGGAAGATTGCCGGATTTTGTTCAAAATGCGGTTCGTTTACAAGGCGAGCGCGAAAAAGCGGCAGGAAATACATACGGCTTTTTAAAAATTTTGCTGGCTGCCGGTTTGTTGAGCGATTTTATACCGCTTTCTTATTATGCCGACAAAAGGCGTTTGTATTTAGAAAAAACAGCAGAGAACATCAATTCTTCAAGGCTTGTTTTTTTAGGCGCGCCGTTGGCCGGAAAAGGCACGACCGCAGGTATAATATCGGATGCTTTGGATATTCCTCACATAGCTTCGGGAGATATAGTCAGGGGAATTGCAAAATTAGAGAAAGTGATAGAATTAAGAGCAAGAAAGGCGAATAGCGAAAAACTTACCGGCGAAGAAAACAAATTGGTTGAAATTGCCGAATTGTCTGACAGCGGACAGCTTATTTCCGATGACGATATGAACGCGCTTGTTTTTGCAAAACTTGATGAAACCGGCTATGAAAACGGATTTATACTTGACGGCTATCCGAGAACGCTGGGGCAGGCCAAGGCGCTTGATGAGTTTCTTAAAGAAAAAGGCATAAGCGTCGAAGCTGTTTTTATCGATATCGAATTAGACTCTCTGCCGGGAAGGCTTAAAGAACGCGTTGCCAGAGCTTATGAGCAAGGTATAGAGCCAAGGGCGGATGATAATCCTGAAACTTTGAAAGCCAGAATCGAAGAGTTTAAAAAAACGACTTTGCCTGTCATTGACTATTACGGAGAAAAAGGAAGCCTGATACAATTTCAAAAAGAAGAAAGCGGATCTTCTGAAAATATAGCGGACGCGGTTGTTGACAGGATTGATGAATCCGCATTGCTTGAATTGCCGCGCTCGTGGGCTGCGATCAGAGGCTTGTCTATAGTAAAAAGACGGAAAAATCAGCTAATAGCGCGAAGCAACGGCGTTTCAATGTCAGAAACCGTAAAATATTTGTTTACTATTACGTTTTTACCGTTTAAATTCGTGAAAGCGCATTTAACCGGAAGTACGGTAACCGATATTTCCGGAGAGGAATATCGCGCCAAACTTAATGCCGCAAAAAATTTGGCAAATGCTTCACGTTTGGCATTTTTTATAGGCGCGGTTCCGTTTGCGCTTGGAATAACTTTGTCTGTGATTACAAACGTGTTTTTATTTTCTTTGGGAGGCATTGTTATATTGCCGTTAATATGGATTTACGGGAGTTATTCTTCACATTCTAAAAATAATTATGCGGTATTGAAAGAAGCAAGAGATAAAATAAATAACATTATTTCCCAAAACAAGAAGAGAAATTATTCCGTATTATTGCGGAGGTTTGCGGAAGCCGATATAATAAAAAAAGGGATAGCTGACAGCGACGTTGCCGTTCACATACTAAATTATCCGGAGATTCTGAAAAAAATTCAGCAATCACATGAGCGAAATATGCGCATTCCTGCCGGTAATGAGATGAGGCAAATGATAAGTGAGATTGAAGATGTTATCCGGAAAATGCAGTTTGCGCTTTTGGAGATCGGACGGATTTCCGAATCTGACAAACAGGCAAAAACTTATGCCGACGGAAGATCCGAAGCGGTAAAGAGTTCAAGGATGGTATTTTTAGGGCCTCCGCTTTCCGGTAAAAGTTCGGCCGCGAAAATTATAAGCGCAGTATACAATATACCCGAAATATCTACAGGAGACCTGCTGCTTGAAAAATACAAGTCCTTGGCGGAAAGCATTAAACGAAAAACCGGAGAACTCAGCCCGGAAGATAAGAAAATCCTGAACATAGTGGATACAATCAATGCCGGCGGGCTTGTTGATGACGATGTAGTAATAGATCTGGTGCATGGCAGGCTTAGGGGCGACGATACCAAAAACGGTTTTATTTTAGACGGATTTCCAAGGACGGTAAGGCAGGCTGAAGCTTTGGAAAAAATGCTTTTTGAAAGAAATGAATTTGTAACTCCGGTGCTGATTGACGCGGATTGGAATACGGTTGAGGCCAGAAGAAATATAATTTCGGACGAAGAGGCAAATGCGGACGATTCTCAAGAAAGCCTGATTAAAAGATATGATAATTATATCATGTATACTCTGCCGGTTATAGATCATTACAGAAACAAATACACTTTGGCCGAATTTAGGGTTGAAGATATAGGTTCGGCAAATCCTTCGGAAACTATAGCTTATTCTATTTTGGCAAAGCTTAGGGAAATTTACGAGGCTGACAAAAAATCAAATTATAAAAGCGCCCCTTCGCCTACGAGAGAGCTTATAAAACCAAGCGCTCTGTCTAATGGTTTAATTTATATAGTGCCGGAAGAAAGGACCGGCGCGGCTGAGCTGCTTAAGGACGCGGTAATAGAGCATTTCCCGAATATTTCCGGACAGCCTGTAGTAGAGTTTAAACGAGGCGTTAATGCTGCTGCGAGGGCGGAGGTGAGTAAGACGGCCGTCATGTTTTCAGGCGGACCGGCTTCAGGAGGAAATAATGTGCTTGCCGGAATTTATGACGCGTTTAAAGAAGCAAACCCCGGCAATGAAATTTACGGCGTGTACGGCGGACCGGGAGGTCTGGTTAATAATCAGATGCTGCCTCTCTCCGACGATCTCATAGACAGATACAGAAATACAGGCGGTTTTGATTCAATAGGCACGGGAAGAGCGCCTATCGGCGATAAAGAACTTGGAATGATGAAAGCAAATTTGGATGCGAACGGAATTAATGCCCTAGTTATTATCGGCGGAGACGGCTCAAATACTCTTGCGGCTGTTTTTGCCGAATATCTGAAGAAAAACGGTTCCGATATAAAAGTTATAGGGGTTCCTAAAACTTTGGACGGGGACGTTAAATTTCCGGGATACGTGGAAACGTCTTTTGGTTTTGATACGGGAGCAAAAACTTATGCGGCTACGGTTTCAAATCTTGCCACGGACGCCAGATCTACAGGGAAATATTGGCATGCCGTAAAAGTTATGGGAAGAAACGCTTCGCACGTCACGCTTGAAGTGGCTTTGCAGACTCATCCGAATATAGCTCTTATAAGCGAAGAAATATTGGATAAAAAACTTACGCTTAATGAAGTAGTTGAAAGCATAGTCAAGTCGATAGCTGACAGGTCGGCTGACAATAAAGACTACGGCGTAATTCTCATTCCCGAAGGTTTGCTTGATTTTATACCGGAACTTAAAATTCTTATAGACAGATTAAACGATATCTACTTCAGCGGTTCCAAAGATCAAAATTTTACGAATATGAATCAGCGTGAAAAATCCGATTTTATGAAATCTCAGCTCTCCGGAGAGTACAAAGATATAGCCGAAAGTCTTCCCGAAGAACTTTTTACGCAGCTTGCCGCGGACAGGGATGCAACCGGAAAGATACATTTTTCAAGAATAGATACGGCTGCGATTTTAATGGACATGGTTGAAAAAAGGCTGGCGGAACTTAAAAGCGGCGGTAAGTACGAAGGGAATTTTGAGTATAAAAACCATTTTGTCGGATACGAGGGGCGTTCCACTGATCCTTCAAATTTTGATAATAATTATGCATACGCTCTCGGTTTAAGCGCGGCCGCGCTGGTTGCAAACGGATACAGCGGATACATGGCTTATGTTACGGATTTGCAGAAAACGCCGAAAAATTGGAGAGCAGGAGGAGTTCCTTTGACAAACCTTATGGAGGAGGGAAGGAACGGCCCGAGAATAAACCAATACCTTGTTGATTTAAACGGACCGGCGTTTAGATACTTTGCCGAGCGCAGGGACAGATGGTCAAGAAGAGATGATTATATTACTGCGAAAGGAGTGCAGCTTACCGGTTATTCCGCGAACTCTATTCCCGTAACTCTTCAGCTTGAACTTAAAACAAATACAAGCAAACAGTCGCTTGTTGATACACAGGCATGGAAAGAACTGCTTAACTTATTCATGTCACAGAACACAACGACTATCGCCGATATGTTTGAGTCCGACCCCGGCAGGACGGAAAGAATGACAATGTCCGACGGCGGGATATTTGTAGATTTTTCAAAAAACCCGATCAATGTCAAAACAGCTTCTTTGCTTTTGAGGCTTGCCAGAGAGTCCGGAGTTTTGGAAAAAGTGAACGGTATAATAAGCGGAAGCTTGTGGAACCGGACATGGACGGGGCAGAGGGCTGTTTTGCATACGGCGTTAAGAAATATGAGTGATATGTCCGTTTTTGTTGACGATAAAGACATCATGCCTCAGATAAGGGAAGTTTTGGCGAAGATCAAAGATTTTTCAGACGCCGTGATAAGCGGCGCAAACAGAAGCGTTACGGGGCAAAAATATACTGATGTCGTAAGCATATACGACGGCTCGGATTTGGGTATTGCAATGGCCGCGCAGGCTTTAAGCCGCGTGTACGGCGGAAACATAAACGTTCATTTTGTTTCAAATACCGATCCCGCGGCAATATGGCAGACGATTTCGCATCTTAATCCCGCGTCTACGCTGATAATTATTGAGCCGAAAACTTTCGACTCGCCGGAAACGCTGCAAAACGCAAGACTCGCAAAAATAATTATGGCCGAAGAGATGCTTAAGCAGGATACAAACGGCATTCTTTTGCGCGATCACAACGGAGAAATCATTTCGTATTATTCGAGTTTTGATTCCAAAGACGGAGATACTAGCGAGAGAGACAGAGCGAGATTGAGGCGCGCCTTTGAAGAAAATGCGAAAATAGCGCGGCTGTGGCTTGAGGG
>WRNH01000101.1 GCA_009776745.1 Endomicrobiia bacterium
CGGCGTTGGAGATTCTGATGACCACGGGCTTTTAGCCCTAAAGGGACTCAATCTTCCAACGCCCTTATACGCTTAAATTATACTTTCTTTTTATCGAACAATGGGGACGTAGCAGTTGACCGGAAATGAAAGTAGATTAAAGGATATCTTGGTCAGTTGCTCCGTCCCCGTGATCAGATTTTATAGGTTGACGATAATGTATTTATGGTGTATAATCTACGCATAAACTACGCAAATAATGCGTATATTGTGCGTAGATTATTTTTTGGAGAGCGGTATGTATATATATGAAAATAAAAAGTGGCCGCGTTTTGTTTGGGAAGAAAACAAAATTTTAAATCTGCTTGTAAAAGTAAGATTAAAGCAGGGGTTGCTGCTTGGTAAAATGCAGACGCTCGGCTTTTATATACAGGGCAATGCTTTACTAGAGTCAATGACGGAAGAAATTTTGAAATCAAACAAAATAGAAGGTGAAATTTTAGATATTGAACAGGTGCGCTCGTCTATAGCGTGCCGGTTTGGCATTGATAGAGACAACAAAATAAAATCTTCCCGTAATATTGACGGTATTGTTGAGGTCATGTATGACGCAACGCATAATTTTGACCGTGAAATAACCGAAAAACGTCTTTGCGCTTGGCATAAGCGTATGTTTCCCGACGGGAAAAGCGGTCCGTATAAAATTGATACGGGCAAATATAGAAATGACAAATTCGGACCAATGCAGGTTGTTTCCGGACCGGTTGGAATGGAGAAAGTTCACTATCAAGCTCCTTGTGCCAAAGCTTTGGCGCAAGAAATGGGAAAATTTATAGATTTTATCAACTCCGATAATTCAAATGACGATATTATAAAAGCGGCGATAGCCCATTTATGGTTTGTGATCATACATCCGTTTGACGACGGTAACGGCAGAATCGCGCGCGCCATTACGGAGCTTTTGCTTGCAAGAAGCGAAAGTTCGTCAAAAAGATTTTATTCGATGTCTTCAGAAATAGAAAAAAACCGCAAAACATATTATAAAGTTTTGGAGGCAGCGCAGAAAAGTTCTCTGAATATAACGAATTGGCTTGAATGGTTTTTGAATACATTGCTTTCGGCTATTGAAAATTCGGCAGTACTCTTAAAAACAACGCTTGCAAAAGCGGATTTTTGGAAGAAGCATGAAGGAAATCATTTTAATAAACGTCAAAACAAAATACTTAATCTTTTGCTTGACGGGCTTAAAGGAAATTTGACAAGTACAAAATGGGCAAAAATCAATAAAGTATCGCATGACACCGCCACAAGAGATATTGCGGAACTTGTGTCAATGGATTTACTTACAAAAGAAGGCGCCGGCAGAAATACCCATTATAAAATAAAATCTTAGACTTTGCCGCAATTTGTAATCACATAAAACCGGAGGGGAGTATGGTCACGAAGGAGTTTTTTATGTCCAATGCCGTTTATTTTGTATCGTATAACCTTAAAAAAGGAGCATCTGTGCAAGATTTTCTTCTTGCGACGGAAAAATTGAATAATGAGTATATGTCTAAACAAAAAGGCTATATTTCCTGGAAGCAGCTTCTTGAGGACGATATGTGGGTCGATTTATTGACTTTTGAAACAATGGACGATGCAAAAAAAGTATCAAACCCAAGCGGTAAGAACCCTTTAGCCGAAAAGTTTTATTCTTTCATTAACTTACGCAGCTGTAAGGTACATCTTTTCTCCGTTGAAAAAAGCTATCAAAATGCGTGAACACACTTTTGGGTCAATTCCTCCGTCCCCCTGACCAATTGCTGCGTCCCCGTTTGTTGACCACAGAGCAATGCCAGCAAGAGGAGAAGGAAACAAGTTGTGCATAATTTTGCGGGTCAGGGGGACAAAATAAAATACAAATTTGAATAGTAAATATTCTTGGTGTTGCAGGATAAAGTTTAAGAACATTGGATACCCCATCGTCTTTGGTTCGTAATCCATAATTGCCGTTTAGCATCATGACAGATAGTTGAGTTTTTAAGTTTTTTTTGTTATAATTGTGCGGTATTTAATAAGCAGAAATGCGTTAAATAAGCACGCGGACGGATTTGCCGCCGGTCCCTGAGACTTTGTCTCAAATAGGGTGGCGGATAAGGAAATCTGCGGAAGCCGCTTAAGCGGAACTTTTTCCGGAATAACCCGAGGAAAAGCAAAAAACCAAGGAGAGCAGTATGGCAAACATCACGATGAAAGCCTTGCTGGAGGCCGGTGTTCATTTCGGACATCAAACCAGAAGATGGAACCCGAAAATGGGTAAGTATATTTTCGGAACAAGAAACAAAATCCACATCATTGACCTCCAGAAAACCCTCAAAGAACTTAAGAAGAACTACAAAGTCGTAAGAGATTATGTCTCCGAAGGCAGAGAAGTAATTTTCGTAGGAACAAAAAAGCAAGCTCAGGTTCCGGTAAAAGAAGAAGCTGTGCGCTGCGGAGCGTTTTTTGTTTCGGAAAGATGGCTCGGCGGAACGCTCACCAATTTTGAAACATTAAAAAAATCGATCGCAAGATACAAAGAAATAGATAAGATGAAAGAAGACGGAGTTTTTAACGTTCTTTCAAAGAAAGAACAGTCTCAGATTGAAAAAGAAAGAACAAAACTTGAAAAATCTTTGGAAGGCCTTAGAAATATGTCAAAACTTCCGGGGCTTATGTTTGTGATAGATCCGCATGAAGAAGCGACCGCGGTCTCCGAAGCAAGAAAACTCGGAATACCCGTCGTAGCTGTCTGCGACACAAACTGCGATCCCGATCAAGTAGACCATGTGGTGCCAGGTAATGATGACGCGATCAGAGCGGTAAAGCTGTTTTGTTCAATAATTGCGGACGCGGTTTTGGAAGGCAAAGGCGTTGTAGAAAAAACCGATGCCGATTCCGCCGAAGAGTCCGAAGAATCTAAACCCGAAGAAACGGAATCCGTTGTTGAAAATGCCGCAGAAGCCGTTAAATAAAAATAGTTAGAAGTGAGCAGTTAGAATTTACGGGGCTTTACTCCGCTTATTAACAGGTGCGCTTCGCGCACTCATTAATTACTCACTACTAACTGCCGTTAAAATGAAATGTTATAATAAAAAATGTGGAGTTTGGAGGGTGGAGTTAAAAGACAGAAGGTGAGAAGATGGGATGTTGGGAAGGTGGGCAAAGACAAGGACAACGACAAAGAAGAAACGACCACAGCTCCTCTCAACTTCTCAGCTTCACACTATCTCATCTTCCAAAAAGGAGATGTTAAATGTCAACTGAGTTGATCACAAAATTAAGAGAAATGACCGGCGCGGGAATAATGGACTGCAGAAACGCGCTTAAAGAAAATACGAATGATTTAGATAAAGCCTGCCAGTGGCTTAGAGAGAAAGGAATGGCGTCTGCCGTAAAAAGAGCCGGAAGAAGCGCGAAACAGGGATTGGTAAATTCGTATATACACGGCGCCGGAACGCTTGGCGTTTTGGTTGAAGTAAACTGTGAAACCGATTTCGTGGCAAAGACGGAAGATTTTCAGAATTTGGTAAAAGAAATAGCAATGCAGGTAGCGGCAGTTTCTCCCGTATATGTTACCCGCGAGCAGGTCCCCGAAAGCATTCTTGAGTCTGAAAAAGCTGTTTACAAAGCGCAGCTTAAAGAAGAAGGAAAGCCGGAAAAAGTTTGGGATAAGATAATTGAAGGCAAAGTTGAAAAGTTTTACCAGCAGGTATGCCTCATGGAACAGATTTATATGAGAGATACTTCCGGCAAAGAAACGATAAAGGATCTTGTTACGGCGGCAATAGCTAAAACAGGTGAAAATATTGTTGTAAAAAGATTTGCCAGATTTAAACTCGGCGAGGAATAATGTCTACTAAAAGAGTCCTTTTAAAATTATCGGGCGAAGCATTGTCTGGCGACGGGCAGTCAATAAACGAAAAAAGCCTCGTCAGGACGGCCAAAGAGATAAAAAGCGCTTGCGGCGCCAATGTCATAGAACTTGCCATAGTTATCGGCGCCGGCAATATTTGGCGCGGAGCCGGCAAGTCCATTGACAGGGTAACCGCGGATAAAATGGGTATGACTGCTACCGTGATGAACGCTTTGGCTCTCTGCGACGTTTTAAAAAATGAGGGACTCAAGTCAAAAGTTTTTTGCGCTCCCGGAGTAAGCGGTTTTGTAAAAAACTTTGACAGAGACGAAGCGGTCAGGTGTATTGAAAAAGGATATATAATTATTTTTGCCGGCGGTACGGGAAATCCTTATTTTACCACGGATACCACCGCGGCTCTCAGGGCGGCGGAAATAAAAGCCGACGTATTATTTAAAGCCACTCAGGTTGACGGAATATACGACGATGATCCGAAAAAGAATGAAAAAGCCGTAAAGTTTGACAAACTTACGTTTAAAGAAGCGATCGATAAAAATCTTAAAATAATGGATACCGAAGCTTTTTCCATTTGTATGCAGGCGGATATTTCCATTTCCGTATTTGATTTTTATAAAAACGGAAATCTCAGAAAAATTCTAAACGGCGAAAAAATAGGAACGAAAGTAACATAAAAACGGCAATTACGAATTACGGAGACTTCGTCTCAATTACCAATCAGCGTCAATGGCTGAATTAATGTTTTTTGTTTTTTATTCGTAATTGTTGTTAACGGAGGTGCAAATGCAATTACAAAGTCTTTTTTCAGCGTCGGAAGAAGCAATGAAAAAAACAATAGAGAAGGTCAAGGCCGATTTGGCGGCGATACGTACGGGCAGGGCTAATACGGCGATCATTGAAGGAATAAAAGTTGAAAGTTACGGTTCTTTGATGCCGATCAACCAGATAGCGGGAATAAGCGTTCCCGACGCTAAAACAATAGAGATCAGGCCTTGGGACGCTTCGCAGCTCGGAGCTATCGAGAAAGCCATTCAAAAAGCCGATATAGGAATGACTCCTATAAACGACGGAAAAGTTATACGTATTTCAGTTCCTCAGCTTACCGAGGAAAGAAGAAAAGAGATAGTAAAAGTTATCGGTAAAACGGCCGAAGATTACAGAGTCGCGATAAGAAATGAAAGAAGGGTTCTTGTCGACGGCATAAAAAAAGCCGAAAAAGATAAGCTTATAACCGAAGACGACAGAAAGAAAGCCGAAAATGAAGCTCAGAAAATTACGGATACATACACAAAAAAAGTAGACGAATGCATAGCTCTTAAAGAAAAAGAGATAATGCAAATTTAAAAACGGCAATTACGAATTACGGAGACTTCGTCTCAATTACGAATTACGAATCAACGACAACCGCTTCATGTCGGAGTTTATCCTCGAAAGTCTTAATCGGGGACTACACTCTTCCGAAAGAGGGGAATTAATTTTTTTTATTCGTAATGAAGCCTGCGTAATTCGTAATTGCAGTTAAAACCGGAGGTTTAAAATGGCTTATAAGATTGATGCGGAAAAATGTGTAGGTTGCGGAGC
This sequence comes from Endomicrobiia bacterium, assembly GCA_009776745.1. Lineage (GTDB taxonomy): Bacteria > Elusimicrobiota > Endomicrobiia > Endomicrobiales > Endomicrobiaceae > Endomicrobium_B. The sequence goes on from WRNH01000101.1 coordinate 5,456, forward strand.
ATGCGAAGGCAGCTGCCCGATTGGAGCTATTTCTCAGAAAGAAGATAAATATGTAATAGACGCGGAAAAATGCGTGGATTGCGGAGCATGTGAAGGAACTTGTCCCGTAAGCGCTATTTCTCAGGGGTAAAATAACTGAAATTTCTAAGTGAAATTGATTTTTCAAATCTGCCGAAACACATCGCTATAATTATGGACGGAAACGGCAGATGGGCAAAAAAAAGATCTTTGCCCAGAATATTAGGTCATAGGCAAGGGGTTAAAACCGTAAAAGAAATTGTTAAGGCTTCCGGCAGCCTTGGCATTCGGGTTTTGACCCTGTACGCTTTTTCTACCGAAAACTGGAAAAGGCCGCAGGGTGAAATTAAGGGATTATTTTCTCTGCTTATCCGGTTTTTGAAAAAAGAATTAAAAGAATTACACAAAAACAGTGTTAAGCTGAAAATTTTGGGAGATTTGGCAAAATTTCCGGACGAAGTTCAAAAAGAGCTTAACGGCGCGTGTGAACTTACGGAAAAAAACACAGGATTACAGCTTAATATTGCGTTGAATTACGGCGCCAGACAGGAAATTTTATACGCTTTTGAAAAAATGACTAAAAGCGGCATAAAAAATCTGACGGAAGAAAATGTTTCAAATTTTTTATATACGGCTGGTCAGCCTGACCCTGATTTGCTTATACGCACTTCCGGCGAGATGAGGATATCCAATTTTTTGCTTTGGCAAATAGCTTATTCTGAAATATACGTGACGGAAAAACTTTGGCCGGATTTTACCGGAAAAGATTTGCAAAAAGCCATTATCGAATATCAAAAAAGAGAAAGACGTTTTGGCGGGATTTAAAACGGCAGAGTGAAGAGTGAAGGTAAGGCATTAGAAAAGAGTCAAAATTTTGCCGTTAGAATAATTAGGCTATACAAATTACATAAATAAAAAAAATTTGAAAGTGTGGCGTCCGATTGTGAAGATATAAGAAGAATATTGTCTGCTGCGACTAAAACTATTCGCGGTAAATAATTGTCAATTTTGTGCCGTTTTATCTTCACTCTCCACTCTGCTTTTGAGGGGTTTAAAATGTTATTAACCAGAATACTCACGGCCTGTGTCGGGATACCGCTGATATTTGCGTGCGTATACTTCGGCAATTTGCTGTTTTATATATTCATGTTTGCAGTTATGTTTTTTTGCGTTCAGGAATATTTGGATATATGTAAAAAATATAAGCCGCATGCGGTCGTTTCTTTGGTTATGGCTTCGGTATTTTTTATTATGCTGCACTACTGTAATACGTCGTTAAACACGGCTGCCGTTTCTGCCGTTTTAATGCTTTTGATATTATTTGCCTTAGAGGTTTTCGGCGAGAGTACCGAACAGTCAGTAGGCAGAATATCAGTGTCTTTTTTAGGTTCTTTTTTCATCCCTTTGGCTCTTATACATATGGTTTACATAAGAGAGATGAAGGGTGGGATGCAGTTATTATTTTTTATCTTTATTGTCGTTTGGGTAGTAGATACCGCGGCTTATGCTTTCGGAAGAATGATCGGCAAACATAAGCTTGCGAAAAATGTCAGTCCTAAAAAAACTATTGAAGGCGCCGCGGCAGGCATTATTTTTGGGGTTTTTGCCGCAGCCGCATGCAGATATATATTTATGGAGCAAATTCTGAGTTTGCCGCAGACTCTTATAATAGGTTTTGTCATTTCGATAATAGGGCAGTTTTCGGATTTGGCGGAATCCTTGATCAAAAGAGACGGAAATATAAAAGATTCGGGAAAAATTATTCCGGGACACGGCGGCGCGTTTGACAGGTTTGATTCATATATATTCGCCGCTCCGGCTGTATATTGTACACTTCATTTTATTTCTAAAATATAATCATGAAAAAAATTGTTATTTTAGGTTCATCCGGCTCAATAGGAACGCAAACACTGGATTTAGTGTCAAAGATGAAAAATACTATATCCGTTGAAGGCCTTTCCGTATATAAAAATATAGGGATTCTCAAAAAACAAATTAAACGGTTTAAACCGAAAGCCGTTTCC
>WRNH01000102.1 GCA_009776745.1 Endomicrobiia bacterium
GGACACTCACCCGCTCGGCCATCTCTCCATTCACTGCGTTCATTGCTAGACGTCCAGGATGCGGTTCCGGGGCGCTCACATCTCGCGCCCGTTCGTGACTCGTCCTCCTTATTCGTCGGACACTCACCCGCTCGGCCATCTCTCCATTCACTTTGCAATGAAAAACTATTTTATAATATTATCCGATTTTATTCAATAATTGTAAATTTGGAGCAATTTGTTAATTGTCTTTTTTCATGTAGCGTTTTCTTTCTTTTTCCGGAAGTTTCTCTATAGAGTATCTCAACATCGTTCTCGGCATAACTTTGTGATACTTATCCAAAAAATCATATAAAACGTTTATATTTCTTTTTCCTGCTTCCCTGAGCATCCAGCCGACGGCTTTGTGTATAAGATCGTGTTTATGCTCTAGAAAATATTCGGCAAGCTTTATCGTTTGCGAAAAATTTCCCTGTCGGATAAAATATAATGTCGAAAGAACCGCTATTCTTTCTTTCCAAAGATTTCCCGATCGCGCAAAAATCCATAAATCTTTTGTGCCGTTTTCAAACCAATACGGCCCGGTAATGAAAGGAGCGGACAAATCTACCAAATCCCAGTTGTTTACATATTTGGCATTACCGGTATAAATTTTAACTATTTTCTTTTTCAATTTATCATCGGCTTTTTTATAATGTTCGATCAAAATCATCAAAGCCGTAAAACGGACTTCATGAACTTTATGTTTCAGCAAATCTCCGGCTTCTTCGGGTTTAACCTGTTCCCAATATTTTTTGCTCACCGCTCTTTGCCTCGGAACTTTCAAACCGAAAAAGCGGTCGCCTTCGCCGTATCCGCCTTCATATGTCTGAAAAAATTTCATATGATGCAAGGCGAAATCTTTATTCCCGCCGCTTTTTAGTTCATTTATTATTATGTTTTTTATATTTTTTGCCATCCTGCCGATTCCGCCGTTTTAATTTTTTGCATGCTTTTACAGATTAGCATATCCGTTCAATAGCAGCGATAAAATACATTATCTCCAAGAAAAAACAACTCCATACTTTCTTTTGTTGTTGATTCGTAATTCGTAATCGTTCTTTCTTTACCGGCCACCCCCTCCTCCTCCACCTGAACCGCCTCCGGAACTTCCGCCGCCGCTGCTTCCGCTTCCGGAAGAACCGCTGCTTTTGGGAGCCGCGGAATTGATTGACGAAACAAGCAATCCTCCTCCCAATCCCGCAAGAGCGCTTCTTCCGCCGATATTATGCGTGCAGCGTTCTATGACCGCTTCTGAAAGTATTTTTTCAAACCGTTTCATCCACTTGTTTTCCATGTCAAAAGCAAAAGCATAAGGCAGATAATCCGCAAAAATTTTTTCGTCGTCAACAGGGATCGACATTGCCACTCTGTTGGTTTCCGCTACGGTCATATACCTGTAGAATCCTTTGATGCCTTTAAAAAGTTCGCGGCCTTCCTCGGTGAGATTGTCTATTATGCCGATATATACAGGAAGCATCCAAAGAGACAAAAGGAAAAAACATTCAACGGCTATGGCCGCAATTCCCGCATCCCGTCCGAGGAAGAAAAAGAACGGAAAATAAAACAAATTTATACAGATGAAAGCGATAATTTTAAAAACTTTATTTTGCGGCACTCCGACACACACAAGAAAAAATACGCAATAATGAAGGTTTATAAAAATCAATCCCGCGGCCGCCCCTCCGAAAGGAATAAAGAGAAGCTGAAATACGATAAGCGCTATTACCGAGGGAATTATGTATTTTTTGTTTGACACTATATATTTTTTTCTTTCAATATTAAATCCGCGCTCAATATGATTCATGCACGATGAGAGTTCGCTCCAGTTGGACCGGGTTATTTGAAATTCGTCTTTTGAAGAAAATAAAGTTTCTATTATGTACTTTTCTTCTTCGGGCAAATTGTCCGTATTTCTGTCTTTGATTTTTAATACGGCAGTTTTAACAAATACAACTTTTTCTTCAGCTATTTCTATTTTATTTTTCATCGCCAGACTGACCAGCGCAGCGGCAAACATTTTTTTGTCATTACTTCTTTTCCACAAACTGCGCATAAATGCGGGAGATATTTGCGCCGGCGGAGAAAATTCCGTCACTATTGTGTCTTTAGGGTCTTTTCCGACAGCATACCAGCTGACGATAAAATAAATCAATAATAAAACAAAAAGAATTGCTCCTGCCGCCGCAATCAACATGTGCTTGAGGCTTAAATCCGCAAGAGGTCCTTTTTTGTGTGAAACGGTAAAACCTTTTTCAAAAGGCACGGCAACCGTAAAGCCTTCGCCTGCATACAAAGTTTTCGTCGTCGCAAAGAAATTTCTCCCTGTTTTTTGCGCGTGCGAAGTTTTCGAACCTTTTCTGCCGGTGTATGTTGAAACAAGTTCGTCTTTGATCTCCGCTCCTTGAGGAAGAAAGATGCTAAAAGACGCGCGTTCTATGGGAAAATCCCAATCGTTTCCGGTTACGTTCCAGTAAACTTCGTCATAATCTTCAAAATCCCTTACAACATTGGCTATGGAATATGTAAGCTTGTAAGTATGCATTCCTTTTGATATATAATCGTCATTGCCGAAGTTTATCCTTAGATTGCCGCCGGGATGTTCCGTAAAAGAAGGATGCGGCTCATTGTCCATAAATAAACTTATAAACTCCACAGGCTCGGACGCCTTATCCGGAATGTCTCTGTACAAACCGCGCCGTATTTTTACGTGTTCCGCGTTAACGGTTATGATCTCTTCGACAATAGCGGAGCCGTCTTGCCGAATCTGCATTGAAGAAGCAAAATTAATTATTCTTTCTTCGGCAAAAGCTGATCCGGCAAACGCAAAGATCAAAGCCGCGGAAAACAGCGGTAAAATAAATTTTTTCATTTATTCGGCGCCCTCATACCAATTAATATTTCTTGTGGCATACATTACTGCCGCCAGCCCTATAAATAAACTGACGGAACCGAAAATAAGAGCCATATCCTGAAGCTGCAGCAAAACATACAAATATATGTACAGCGCGGACAAAGAGCCTGCCGTGATGACAGTCTGTTTTATATTTATATTTTTCATTATGCCGAATTTTATATAAGCCGTTATCAGCGCTATGACCGATACGGCGGCGATCAAATATGCCCAGCAGAACGGCATAAACTCTGAAATTGAAACAAGCAGTATGTAGAAAATCGCCATTGCAAGACCGACTAAAAGATATTGAAACGGATGTATGGGTTTTTTGCTTGTGATCTCAAAAACAAAACATGCAAGGAATGTTAATATTATGAAAAGAATTCCGTACTTTGTAGCTCTTTCGGCGGCGCGGTAATTGTCTACCGGCACTAAAAGCGTTGTCGTAAACAGAGAAGACGAAAGGTTTGCCCCGTCAAGCCTGGGCGGGATTCCGCTTGCCATATAATTGATATTCCATACGGCGCTAAATCCCTCATTGTTTATCTCTTTTGTGTCGGGTAAAAAGTTTCCGGAAAAATTAGGATTGGTCCATTTAGAGTATATTTTAAACTTATTGTCTTTTGCCAAAGGAATAAAACTAAGCGCATTGCTGCCTTTGATGCTGAATTTTATTTCAAAAGTATTATTATCTTCGACAGTAATTTTTGAACTTAGCGATTTTAAATATTTTGTTTCTTCATAATCGTAATATCTCGTATAAGACATTTTCGGCGAATATTCGCGCACGTTCGGAACTTTTACGCTCAGAGGAGTGCCGTGTATTGAAGGTTCAAAATCTGACACTTTGCCGTTCCATACGAAGACAGGCGTCGATATTCCCTTTAAATCGTTTATTTCCAAGGTTATAAAAGATTCGTTTTCTTTTGCGTTTGCGGGGTTTTTAAACTTATCAAAACTTCCCTTCATCGTTATTTCCGCGGTAAAAACCGGCACCTCAAATATGCCTATATACCTTGTCTGCGATATGACGTTTACGTCGACATCTAAATCTTTCGGAGAAAATTTCGCATACTCGGTTCTTGTTGACAATGTTTTTTCATTGACTTCTTTATACTGCACGGAATAAGGAATGTTTAATATCGGCGCCGCGATCAATATCTGTCCGCCCCACGAATTTGTTATTTTTGAAGTCGCTTCGTCTTTATACTCAAGCCTTCCCTTGATAGTTCCCCTTACAAATGCCAGGGGAATAAGCATAAGCAGGATCAAAACGCCTATCACAAGCGATTTCCAGATGATTGCAAAATTTAATTTTTTTGTCATTTTGAAAACTCCTTTTGAATACAAAATATAAAGTGAAGAGTGAAAATAATGTGTTTTCGCTTTGCGAAAACGTATTAACCGGATTTCGGCGCCGCCAAAATTCAATATCTTCACTCTCCACTCTTTTTTTGCTTGGTACATTATACCAAAAAATGCTTAAATAGATATATGGAAACGGATATTAAAAAACCAGAACTTTTGCTTCCGGCAGGGTCGCTTTCAAGATTGAAAACAGCGTTTTTATACGGCGCGGATGCCGTTTATGCCGGCACTCCGGAAATGTCTTTGCGCGCGAAATCAAAATTTCCTCTTGAAGATATGGAAGAAGGAATTCGCTGCGCCCGTGAAATCGGAAAAAAAGTTTATTTGACTTTGAACCTGTTTTCGCATAATCGCGACATTGAACGCCTTGAAAGTTTTTCTAAAACCATAAAACATTTAAACCCCGACGGAGTTATCGTTTCCGATCCCGGCATTTTCCAATATATAAAAAAAGAGATCCCCAAAATGCCGCTGCATATTTCTACTCAGGCAAATGTTTGTTCATGGCTTACGGTCAATTTTTGGAAAAATATGGGCGCGGATCTATGCGTTTTAGGGCGCGAAGTAAGTTTTGACGAAGCCGTTGAAATAAGAAAAAAATGCGGAGACATCCGCCTGGAAATATTTATACACGGCGCAATGTGCATAAGCTATTCCGGCAGATGTCTGATGTCGGCATTTATGGCGTCAAGAAGCGCAAATCAGGGCGCATGCGCTCATTCGTGCAGGTGGAAATACAAAAGCAAACTCGTTATGGAAGAAGAACTCCGTCCCGGAGAATATTTGGAAATGGAAGAAGACGAACACGGTTCATATATTTTAAACTCCAAAGATTTATGTCTAATGCCTAAACTTGATAAAATTTTGTCTGCGGGTTTTGACAGTCTGAAAATAGAGGGCAGAAACAAAAGCGAATATTATGTTGCTCAAACGGCAAGAGTATACCGTAAAGCCATAGACGATTATTTTGAAAAACCGGACAGTTGGAAGTCCGACGTTTTTATTGAAGAACTGAATACTTTGCAAAACCGCGGTTATACTTTAGGTTTTTTTGAAGGTATTCCTGACGGCAAAGCGCAGGATTATATTGACACAAGCAGCAGAAGCGATTGGCGCAATGTCGGATATGTTAAGGAAAACGCCGGAAATTATTTGACGGTTGAACTTAGAAACGGAATAAAAAAAGGCGACAAAATAGAAATATTGTCTCCTTTCAAATTTGACCCTGAAATAATTATTTTAAACGAAATGTATGACGGCTTTGACGGCCGTCCTGTTGAAGCGATCGCCCCGGGGAGAGAAAACCAATGCGTAAAAATTCCCATTGAACCCGAAAAGTCCCGCCTTTTTCCAGAACTTACCATATTGAGGATGAAATTATAGACAAATGCCAAACGGGGAAGTAGCAGTTGAACAGAAATATTGGAAGTACAGAGAGTACGATTAAGGTTAGCTTAAATAATCATTTCCGGTCAGTTGCTGTCCCCATTGCTCAATAAACTAAATATGAAGCTAAAACTGGATTTTTTTGTTAAGCAGACTTTACCTTTCGTTTAGCGGCTTAAACGGTTTTCTTTCCGCCACGCTTTTATAAGCCGGACGGATAATGCGCCCGCCGCTGACGATCTCTTCGATGCGATGCGCGCTCCATCCCGATACGCGGGATATAGCAAAGATAGGAGTATATAGTTCCGGAGGCAGACCCAGCATGTCATATACGAAACCGCTGTAGAAGTCGATATTTGCAGACACGCCTTTAAACATTTTACGTTTTCCGGCAATGATTTTTGGCGCCAGACGGGCGATCTTGGCGTAAACTTCATATTCGTCCTCCCGACCGTTTTTAGCGGAAAGTTCTTTGACAAAACTTTCAAATACAACGGCGCGAGGATCTGAGATGGAGTAAACCGCATGCCCCATCCCGTAGATAAGACCGGCATGGTCATAGGCTTCCTTGTTGAGCAGTTTTTGCAGATAATCCGCAAGCTGATCTTCGTTTTTGGGATCTTTAACGGTTTTAAACAGGTCGTCCATCATACCCATAACTTTGTTGTTTGCTCCGCCGTGCTTGGGACCTTTTAAGCTGCCAAGCGCTGCCGCCATGGCGCTGTAGGTGTCCGTATCGGTGGAAGAAACGACATGGACGGTAAAGGTTGAGTTGTTGCCGCCGCTGTGATCTGCGTGAAGCACCAAAGCAAGGTCAAGGATCCGGGCTTCAAGTTCGGTGTATTTCTGGTCGACGCGAAGCATATGAAGAATGTTTTCGGCAAAGGACAGGGTGGAATCGGGATTGTGGATGATAAGACTCTTATCATTTTCATAATGCTGATATGCCTGATAACCGTATATCGCAAGCATCGGAAATACCGCGATCAGATGCAGGCATTGGCGCAAAACGTTCGGGACGGATATATCATCGGCATTATCGTCATAATTGTAAAGAGTCAGCACGCTGCGGGCAATGGTATTCATCATGTCTTTGCCGGTCGCTTTCATGATAACGTCACGGACAAACGTGGTTGGCAGCCATGTATAATCCATCAATAACCGCGTAAAGTCCTCAAGCTCCTTTTTATTCGGCAAATGGCCGAACAGAAGCAGATAGACGGTTTCCTCAAAACCAAATCTTTTTTCCTTTAAAAAGCCGGCCACGATATCTTCAACATCAATGCCCTGATATATGAGTTTTCCTTCAGTGGGCACCTCAACTCCGTCTACGATTTTTTTTGCTGTCGCGACAGATATATTGGAAAGACCGGTAAGGACTCCGTTGCCGTTTTGGTCGCGCAGTCCGCGTTTCACGTCAAATTTCGTGTAAAGCTCGGCAGGGATTTTCTGCGCCTCGCACATTTTTGACAATTCAAGAATCTGAGGTGTAATTTCCGAATAATTGTTTTTGTTCATAACGATTTCATCCTTATGGGTCACGGGGACGGAGGAATTGACCCAAAAATACAAATTTAAGTTTGAGAAAAACAGCAAATATTCTTGGGTCAATTCCTCCGTCCCTGTTGTTCGATAAAAAGAAAGTATAATTTAAGCGTATAAGGGCGTTGGAAGATTGAGTCCCTTTAGGGCTAAAAGCCCGTGGTCATCAGA
>WRNH01000103.1 GCA_009776745.1 Endomicrobiia bacterium
TTTGATACGGACGGCGGGAGCGTGACGTTTAGGAACAATACGGCAGACGGCAAAGCGAACGACGTGTATATGGATGCAGACGGGGTGTTGAACATAAGCGGAAGCAACAAGATAAAATTTGAAGGCGGGATAGTAACTTCTTCAATTAACGTAAGCGGCATAGAGATAAACAAAAGCGGAAGCGGAGAGATGTATTTGGGAGGAAACAGCGAGATCTGGGGAGATTTCAACATAAGCGGCGGGGATATAATAATGCTTGCAAGCGCGACATACAGAGGAAAAGCGCTGGAGCTGGGAAGCAGCGCATTGGATATGCACAACGGAACGGTAAACAAAATAGAAGTTGACGGGAAATTTGAAAGTAAAACGGATCTGAAGATTGACATATTTTCAAGCGGAGCAAATGACGAGATAAAAGCTGGCAGCGCGGATATAGACGGGAACATAGACATATTTGCGGGAGTAGGAACGTATAAGAGCAAAGAATATCATTTGATAATAACGAGCAATAATTTGACGGGAGTATTTACAAGCAGCGCGCTGATACCTGCAGACAACAAAAAATTGAACTATGAACTGAGATATGAAGACGGGATAGTGAAACTGATAGTAGACGGACTGATGGTAACAAAATTTGAAGATTTATGTCCGCTGACGTATAATCAGAGTGAAACGGCCGGAGCGTTTAAGAAGATATCGGAAAATCCGGGAGATTGGGAACAGATATTGAATGATATGGTAATCAAACAAAACAACGGGACGGACGCAGAGACGTCGGAAGTAAAAGATTTCTTAGCGCAAACGTCGGGATATTTTTTATCGAATGTGATAAGGAATATGGCTGCGGACAGCCCCAACAATGAAGTGTATGACAAGATAAGAAATCACAGGGAAGAATACGAAACAAACAGCGGCTTGTGGGTGCAGCTGAAAGGCGGGATGGAAAGTTTCAAAAAAGATGAAAACTCGCTTGAGGATTACAGAGACGTGTCAATGGGAGTGATGTTCGGATTTGACAGGTTTATAGACAGATATCCTGCAGGCGGGGATATTATGTGGGGAGTGTACGGAAGAATAAACAAAGATAATATAGAACAGGGCAAACATAAAGCTGACGGGAACAAGAACGGATTGGGATTGTACGGAGGATATATAAAGGAAAACTGGGAATTGAAAGCGATGCTGCTTGGAAGTTATGATAAGTTCAATACGGAAAGAATGACATACGGAGGAAATTACGCGAAAGCGGATATAACCGCATTGACAATGAGCGCGGACGTGGAAGCGGTATTGAAAACATTATTGACTGAAAATATAGAAGTCAGGAACTATGCGGGAATAGAAATGCAAAGCACGATGTACGGAGGGTTTAAGGAAAAAGGAGCAGGGATGTACAATTTGGAGGTATCCGAAGGGAATTATTTAAGAAGCGCGGCGCGGCTGGGAATGGGATTGGATTATGAGAAAGGGAAATGGATATGGTATGCAAACGTAGAAGGAAAGTATATGATAGAAGGGACAAAATCCGAGATAGAAAGCAAATTTGAGAATACGGGAGCTGGTTTTTACAGCAGAGGAAGCGAAGAAGGGAAAGCTCAGATAGGAGTGGGATTGGGAGGAGAAGTAAAGATAGCGGAAAATTGGAAAGCATTTGCAAATGTGAAATATTATGCTGCAGAAAGATATGAGAATTTGTACGGGAATGCGGGAGTGAGATATATGTTTGGGAAGAAGGAATCGGAAGAAGAGCCGGAAGTTAATGACACGCAAGCGGAGCTTGAAGAAGCGGAAAGTCAGGAAATGTTAAGGCAGAATGAAGAGCGGAAAAAAATAGCGGAAGAAGAAGAGGCGAGAAGGGATCAGGAGAAGAGAATAGAAAAACAGATGATGGAGGAAGATGCAAGAAGAGCGGCGGCGCTGGAAAAAGCAAGAAGGCAGGCGGAAATAGACGCCGATAATGAAGCGGCGATGGAAAAAGCGCGTGAAGAGGCGAGGAAAAGAAGAGAGAAACCGGTATTAAAGTCATTTAGCATGGATATGGCCAGTTTTGCGGTAAACAGCGCGAAATTATCTGAAAAAGCGAAAGCGAATATAGCGCTGCAGGCGCAGGAGATAAAGCAGTTTAAGTATCAAAATATGACTATAGAAGGGCATACGGACAAAACGGGAAGCGTAGAATTGAATAAAAGATTATCCACGAGAAGAGCGAAAGCGGTATATGACGAATTTGTGATAAACGGTATCCCTGAAGAAAAGTTGAGTTATATAGGATTTGCGTCAACGATGCCGAAAGCTGACAATAAGACAGCTGCCGGAAGAGCGCAGAACCGCAGGGTTGAGATTTTTGTAGAATAAATTAAGGTAAAGTATTTGAAATTTAGCAAATGTATAAAGATTTAAAAGACTTACATAATTGTGTCGTTTATATTTTGAGAAGCAAATAATAAGGCCGAGTATTTGATAAATTCTGCTTTTCGTTTTTTACTTTCCACCGTCGGTGGGCGTAGCTCAACTGGTTAGAGCGTCGGTTTGTGGAACCGAAGGCTGCGGGTTCAAGTCCCGTCGTCCACCCCATTAGTTTCATTTGCAAATTATTCATCACATCAAATGGTTTTCTGTGAAGCAAGTTTAGATTTATCAGTCATAGAAGACTTCAGGCTTACAAAAAAGCAGGCTCACAGCATTATCAAAGACGCTGCCGGAGCCGTAACCAAGTGGAGAAAAGCTGTCAAGCAGTTAGGCCTTAAAGAAAGCGATATTGAAAAGATGTCTTCTGCCTTTGAGCATGAAGATTTTGTAAAAGCTAAAAAACTTATGTAAGATAATTTGCCGCGCCACCAATATATAGGGCATCTCTAAAAACCCTGTCTACACCATGTCCCGTGAAAACTGCCATAGTCGTCGAGAAAAAAGCAACGTGGATTCCCGATAGAGACACTTGGGACAAACAGGGGTTTTTAGAGGTACCCATATTGTTTAACTATTAACAGCTTTTATGCAGTAGAATTCGCTAAAATAGTCTCAGGGTGTGTATAAAAATACTGAAACTCAGGCATAGAGTATAGACGATAAAAGGCCTGCAGGTCTTGTTTGAGAGTTTGAAATGAAAATTGACCTGAACCCTAAGGGAATATCCGGATTAAAATATTGACTGGATTATGTCTTTTACGTTCCCGATCCCGGGTATGTTTATGTTTGGAAGCTTTATAACATTTTTCGGGGTAAACATATCCGCTTCTATCGCCGGATTAAATTGAACGGATGTTATTTTTATTGCCGACTCAACCACTTCTTTCTCTCCGGTTTTTTGTTTTACAAGCAGTTTTATGGCAAACGGCGCCGTATATTTGTTTACTTTTTTATAATTTGACATATCCGTAACAATAAGAAACTCATCGTTGGAAATTACGCTTTTGACTACATTGTACGTCTTCTTTTCAATGTAAAACTTTCTGTTTACGCCGCCCGCATTATCTTCAATTACATAACATTCCGCGCCGTTCATCGTTTCAAGTTTTTGCTGAAGCACCGCAAAAGGAGAGAACGGGTCTATGTTTTTTAAGTTTTCGCTTATTTCATCTATGAACGCGCTTCCAAGTGAAAAATAATTTTCTCCGTCATAACTTATGTAAGTATCGGAAGGCGTAAAAATTGTCGTTATGTCCATCGTTTGATCGTCGGCATCTTTGGTTTTTGTTTCTTCGCGGAATTTTCCTCCGGCAAAATACGTTTTACTTTTTACCGTTATTCCCTGCGGAAGCCGCGTTGAGGATAATTCTTTGTCTATTATTATACTCTGATATTTTCCTATGTAACTGCGGTCAATAACTTTTGCATATATGGATGACGGCGTCTCATTTTCTTTTGCTGCGGCAAAAGAAAATGCCGTAAATACCGCAACCGCAAATAAAGCCAAAAATAATTTTTTCATTTTTATTCTCCATTCTGTCATCATATCATCAAAAAAGAGCAGAGTTTTTAACACTCTGCTCTTTTTTGGTTTTTAGTATTAGAGCGTGTAATATGTGTGAACACACTCTAAATTATTCGTAAATTACATCGTCCAGATACATAATAAATCCGTTAGGATTATCGTCCTTTGACGCTGCCCAGCAGAAACCGCCGATAATGTGCGACATATCTTTGTCTTTAAGATTGATCGTGTATTTCTGCCATTCTTTTGTAAGTTCGATAGGCCCTACCGACTGAGAGTCCGAATCCGGAAATTCTCCGGTAATTCCGCCTACTTTAAATTCGGCAATCTTTTCGCCGCCTACAGCGCCGCGCGCCCAGAAACTAAGTTTTGTCGCGCCGGTCAAATCATATCCGCCTTTCTTTTCGCCCCAGTTGTTTGCGGGCTGCTGCCAATAAATTCCCGCCCATCCAGCGCCCTGCGTCATTTTCGCGCTATAGGTAATTTTCATACAGGTGTTTCCGCTTCTCGGCATTTCCGTGCTTGCAAGATTGATTTTAAGATCTCCGTAATCTCCCATCCATCCTGAAGGAGCATAGTGATTTTCCTTAGAATTGTTTTCAACATAAACCGCGAAAGGTCTGAATGTTGATGCCTGAGACACTGTTTTTGTTCTTTGGGCAAATGCCGCCGTTGCAGATGACATTAATAAAACTGCTGCAGCAAGACTTAAAAGTTTTTTCATTTTTTTCTCCTTTGTTTTATTTAGACGCTTTCGGGCATCTATTAATAATAAGACTTTGTTAGTTTCAAAAAAGTTACATCCGCGCGCCTTTATTCTTCATCCTCAAATTTCTTTACTTCATGTTCTTTTAAAAGATCCGCGTATATTTTTTTCTGGTTATCGTCTAAAATATTTCTTACGTTTTCTCTCATTATATGAAGCTGAATTTTAATTTTCGGGTCTGCCGTCTTCATTATATCATTAATGGCGGCTTTATGGATCGCTAAAATATTAAATAAAAGAGCTCTCTGCACATCGCTTAATCCAAGTTCTTTTGTAAGCGGTTCAAGTTTTTCAAAGTTATGCTGAAACTGGTACCCGCTCTTATTATATAATATTTTTTTCGCGATAAACCCGCACGCAAAGCCGATCATAAAAATTAACAGACAGGATATTATTGCTTTGGTTTTTAACGTAACGGCCATTATTGTCTCCCAGACTAGGGTGTGTGTCCGCTACCCTAGCATTATCTGCATTATTTTTGCTTCGGAAATGCCGCTTTGCTTTGCGAAGGCATTGCCTTTTAAAACGTAATTATTCATCGCGTCAACATTGTCCGTATTTGATTTTGAAGCCGTTGAAAATGCGGAGAAACCGAAAGTCGCCATAATGCCGAAAATGAAAACGGCGGCAATAAGCGCGGCCTTTGCGGCTGATATAAAAGATTCCAACGGGTTCGGCGCAAAAGCTCCGCTTTTGATTTTTAGCATAACATTATTTTCAAAATTTGATGGCGCGCTTTGTTTGTTTAAAATCGATAAAATTTGTTTTATATTTTTCAGCGTTTCGTATTCTTTCAGGCATTGCGCGCATCCGCGCAGATGCAGTTCAATAAGTTTTTTGTCATGCTCTCCGAGATTATTATCCAAATACGCGTTGATGCTGATTTTGAGTTTTTTGCAGTTCATGCGCGATACCTCATATATTTTTTAATTTATTTCTCAATTTATTTCTTGCCCTGAAAATCCAGATTTTCACTTTATTCTGCGATATTTTCATTATTTCCGAAATTTGTTCATACGGCATATCTTCAATATCTCTCAGGGTTATTATCATTCTGTATTTGTCAGGCAGTTCTAAAATCGCTTTCCGTACTTTTAGCTGCATTTCTTTCGATAACGCCGTTTCTTCAATATTGCCGCTTTTGTCTTCTATAATATCTTTTAGGCAATTGTTTTCGTCTTTATTGATCTCCGCGTCTAAAGACAAAATATTGTTCTTTCTTTTCTTCAGGCCGTTATAGCATTCGTTTACCGTTATTCTGTAAAGCCATGTCGAAAAAGCCGATTTTTCTTCAAAAGATTTTAAATTTGAATAAACTTTCAAAAAAACGTTTTGCGATATATCTCCGCTTTCGGAGCGGCTTGCCGTAAATGAAAAAGCTATATTGTAAACTCTGTCTTTGTATTTTGACATCAGAGCTTCAAAGGCTTCCAATCTGCCTTCTTTGATAAATTTTATGAGTTGTAAATCATCCAGCATTCAAAACTCTCGCAATTATTAGACTTTTTTTTTATGAAAATGTTACATTTTATAAAATATAAAAAGTTTTTTGCCGTTAATTTTTTATTTTAACGAAATCCGATACATAATTATTGAAGCGGCTATGGCCGCGTTTAAAGATTCCGCTTTTCCGGGAATGTCAATTTTTACTAAATTATCGGCCGTTTTTTGGGTTTTTGCGCTCAACCCTTTTGATTCGTTTCCTATTACAACAGCGCTTTTTTTGGGGAAAAAGGTATCTTTGAGATATGTTTGGGCGTCAAGCGAAGCCGCAAAAATTTTAATACTTTCTTTTTTCATTATTTCAAGAACGTTTTCAATATCGGTTTCGGCAATCACCGGTATATGAAAAATCGAGCCCATCGCGGAACGCATAGTTTTATCCGAATAAATATCGGCGCTTCCTTTTGAAACAAAAACGGCTTTTGCCCCGAATGCGTCGGCGGAACGTATTATCGTTCCCAAATTCCCGGGATCCTGAATATTTTCAAGCACGGCAAAAAAGCCGTTTTCTTTTAAAACGGTTTCGGCGTTATAATCTTTTTTCTCGACGACTGCAATTATTCCCTGCGGGGTTTCCGTCGAGGCAAGTTTGCCGAAAAGCGAATCGGAAAGCGTGAAAGTTTTCTTGTCTTTGGGGTATAGTTTTTTTTCGGCAAAACCGCGCGACAGAAAAATATGTTTTATATTCCATCTGTCGTTTATTTCTTCAATTTGTTTTTTGCCTTCAACAAGAAAAAAGCCGCTTTTTTGCCTGTGTTTCTTATCTTTTAAAAGCATTGCTTCTTTAAAAATTTTGTTTTGCGGACTTTCTATTATCATACTTATATTTTTATCACTTATTTAATAAAAAGGCAAATATAAAAACGGCGATGCAGGGATGCAAAGAAGCAGAGATGCAAAGCGGCGGCTATAGCAAACTAGAGCGTGTTCACACAAATTACGCGCATGCGCTGCCAGGATTTTTGAGGAAATTTTGGTTTTTTTGCGACAAAGATACACAGACGTATCTGCGAAGCAAAAAAGCAAAATTTACCAAAAAGGAACAAAGTTCCGTAGCTGCCGCAGCCCGAAGGGTTTGGCCAAAACAAGCCCAACTGCGTTGTTGCGGCTCCTATCA
>WRNH01000104.1 GCA_009776745.1 Endomicrobiia bacterium
CGCTCTCTTTCTTCAGCTTCTGCTTTTAGTCTGGCTGCTTCTTCAGCTTCTTTTCTCGCCTTTTCTTCAGCTTCCGCTTTAAGCCTTGCCTCTTCGGCAAGCTTTGCTTGCCTTTCAGCCTCAAGCCTTTCCTGCTCTTGGCGGGCAATCCTTTCGGCTTCTTCTTTAGCTTTTGCTTTTCTTTCTTCTTCAAGCTTCGTTTGCTCTTCAGCTTTAGCTTTATGGATCTTTTCTTCAGCATTGATCCTGGCCTGCTCGGCTTTTTTCAATTCTTCGTACGTATCTATGATCTGCTGCTGGTCATTTTGCTGCTGTTTGGGTTCTTCATATGTGGTTTTCAGCTTTTGATACATAGCCGTAATAACCGCGCTGTCCTGATTTTTTATGGCATTATCAATATCATTTAATTTCGCTCTGAGAGAATTAAGCATTTTTTTAGATTCTTCGTCTTCAGGCTCTATTCTCTTGGAGTCGCTGGATTTAATATCTTCCTGGATTTTATGTTCCGCGGTCTTTGCTTTTTCAGGCTTTGTTTCGGCAATTACGGCTTGAGGCTCAGCCTTTACCGTTTCGGATTCGCTTTTTATTGTTTTTTCATAAACTTTGTTAAGCTTATTGTTTATGTTTTCAATATCTTTATGAAGGTCGGCAAGTTTGAAATTTTGCCCGCTGTAATAGTCGGAATAATCAAAGATAGACATATCCGAAACTATCTTTCCGGCGCCTACGAATATTTTAAGCGCGGTATCGTAATTTTTTAAAGATTCCGAAAACCTTCCCATATTTCTGTATACGATCGCTTTATACAAATAAGCATATGCGTTCTTCTCGTCCAACAATAAAGTTTCTTCAATGTCAGGCAAAGCTTTTTCGTACTGCTCGGTTTTGATAAACAGGAGCGCTCTTTTCATGTATATGTTTATATTATCGGGAGATATGCTTAACGCTTCGGTAAAATCTTTTTCAGCCTGCGCGTATTTCCCCAAACTCATGTTAGCGTCGGCTTTAAGAAGAACGGCGTCGGAAAAATCCGGCATAAGGTCAGCCGCGTATTCTGCATCGTCGGCGGCAGCCTGAAAATCATTCACTTTAAACTCTATCTGCGCCCTTATATAATAAGCCTGTTCGTCGCTTTTGGCAATTTTCATAGCCTTATTTATATAATCCAAAGCTTCCTGGTATTTGTCCGTCTTAAGCATATTTTCGGCAAGCATTTTATATATGGAAGCATCGTCGGGATTTTCTTTCACGGCCTCGCTTAAATCGGCAAACACGTTTTTTTGATCATTAATTTTCATATAAGCTTTGGCGCGCTTCTTATATATTTCCGAAGCAGGGTATCCTGCGTCTTTCGCCTTCGTAAAATATTTCACCGCGTCGTCGTATTGTTCCAGTTCAAAATTTGCCGACGCCGCAAAATAATAAGATTCCGGAAGTTTGTAATTCATGTTTACGCAAGTCATAAAATCTTCGCATGCTTTTTTATAATCTTTGGAGTCGCAATAGGCATTGCCTCTTATATAATACGCTTCAGGCAGCGAAGCATTTTTTGATATTGCTATTGATATCGCTTCGGTTAAATCTTTTATCGCCGAAGGATTGTTCCGCATAATAAAAAACGACTGCCCGCGGCCTACATATTCTTCCGGATTTATATACTGCATAGTTATTGCTTTTGTAAAATTTGCTTCGGCAAGCGCGTAATTTTTATCCGCAAGAGCGGCCGCCGCGCAGGCATAATAAAGTTCCGGCATATCTTTTCTTATTTCAAGCGCCTTGCTGTAACTGTCAACAGCCGCTTTAAAATCCGACAGATTATGTTTTATGTAGCCTTTAAAGCAATGAAGAAAATAAAGTTCCGGCATAAATCCTATCGCCTGCTCAATATCTTCATAAGCTTTACCAAAATTTTTCTGCGCGCAATAAATATGCGCTCTGGCCATAAAAGCGGGCGCAAACGTACGGTCCGACTCGACGGCTTTTTCGATTTCTTTTAACGCCTTGTCATAAAGCCCCTGATATCCGTATAAATTCGAAAGGTTGTAATGGGTAAACGCGTCATCCGGAGAGATCAGCGCGGCGGATTTAAAATCTTTTTCCGCCAAATCTTCTTTGAGCATTTTTCTGTAAGTTATGCCGCGGTTATTAAACGAATAACAGCTTGCCGGCTCAAGTTCCAAAGCTTTATTAAAATCACGCACGGCTTTTTCCAAATCGTCTCTGTGCCTGTAAGCTATGCCTCTGTTATTGTATGAATAATCGTCATTAGGATTAAGTTCCAAAGCTTTTGAAAAATCAGCGATAGCGCTGTCGACTTCGTCCATGTATCTGTAAGCCATTGCTCTTCCGTAATAAGCCGAAGCATTGCCTTGGCTTATCTCCAGCGACTTATTAAAAGAATTCACGGATTCATGATAGCTGCCCAAACGTCTGTAAACGTTCCCGAGCCCGCTGTAGGCGGTGGAGTTTTTCGGGTTAAGATACAGCGCCTTATTAAAATCAGCGACGGCGTTGTCATATTCGCCTAAGGCCGAATAAGATTCTCCTCTTGAAACATATGAAAATGAAAAACCGGGATCTAATTCTATTGAAGTCGAGAAATTTTTGACCGCGTCTTTGTATTTGCCTTTTTTGTTGTATATCTGTCCAAGATTATAGTGGGCTGCGGCATCCGACGGATTTTGTTTTACGTTATCCGTGTAAATCTCTATAAGTTTATCATACTCGTCTCTTTTTATTCTTGAATAAGTAATTTTGATTTCTTCGGGATTTAATTCGACATGTTCTATAAATCCGTCTATAAAAGTTTTTACATACTTAAGATAATTGATTGTCATGTTATCCCTTTGTAATTTTAGTTTTTATTTCAATACTTATTTTTTATCTTTTTTCATTCTGGTGCCGATCAAAAGCCCTAAAAACATGCCTATCTGCGTAATCAATATGGTATCGTAAGGAAGCAAAAGTCCGACGCCAAGCCCTGCCGCGCCTCCGGCAAGCAGACCCTCCACATCGTAAACTTTATCAATATTCTCGGCGCTGGTTTCGGATATTTCATCTTCATTAACCGGCTGCCGCAGATCCTGCTGCTGAGGAACCTGCTGTTTTTGTTCTTCTTGCATTTTTTACCCCGTGCCGTATATTATATCAAATAATGTCTATTTTTCAGAGTTGTTCAACAAGTTATTTAACATTTCTTTCACAACTCCAAAAGCTTCATCTTTTGTCATTTCCGGCTTATCAAGCTGCGCCTCATAAATAGCTTCTTTGGCTTTTTTTATCCATTGTCCCTGAGTCAGCCCGAAATACGCCATAAGTTCGCCGCCGCTTATAAGTTCTTCTTTCGGATAAAGAAGTTTTCTGTTTTTTAAAGAATCTATCCTGCTTATAAACTCAAAAATTTTTTCGCCGGATCTATCTTTGCCGAAATCGGCTTTCGCAAGTTCAAGCACATAATCCATATCGTCTCCGCACGAAGCCGCAAAACGCCTGACAGCACTGTCTTTCCATACGGAGCTGTAATTTTTCGGCTGCATATGATTTTTTATTGTGTTTACGATCTTTCCGCTAAATTCTTTGGGATAGTGAAGCCTCTTAAGAATATTTTCGGCAATCAGCGCACTGTTATTTTCATGCCCGTGAAAACTTATTTTTTCATCTTCCTGCTTAAACGCGTCAAATTTTCCGCTGTCGTGAAGCAAAGCGGACATTCTCAATATTAAATCGGGAGCAGTCCTGTCTAAAACTTTAAGCGTATGTTCAAAAACATTGTCGTCGTGATATTTCGACGGCTGTTTTACCGCGGAAAGCCTTTCTATTTCAGGAAATATTTCAGCCAACAAACCTGTTTCTTTCATCATATAAAAAGCCGGCGACGGCTTCTTTTCGGTCAAAATTTTATTTATTTCGTCCCTTATTCTTTCAGGAGCGACAATGCAAATCCTGGGAGAAGCTTTTTTCATAGCTTCAAAAGTCGCGGGTTCAATGTCAAAAGCAAGCTGAAGTTTTTGACGCACGGCTCTTAAAATTCTTAAAGGATCCTGATTAAAAATCACATCCGCATTCTGCGGATCAGTTACCCTTATGATTTTATTCTTAATATCTTCAAGCCCTCTTTTTGTCAAATCCAAAACTTCCATATCGCTCAAACGCAAAAAAAGCGCGTTGACCGTAAAATCCCGCCTCAACGCGTCCTGTTCCAAAGAGCCGATTTCAGTGTCCGGATTTCTTGAGCTTTCGTCATAATACTCTTTTCTTGGCATTATAAATTCAACTTCTTCAGCTTCGATAAACAGCTTGGACGTTCCGAATCTTTCAAAAACAACCGGATCATTTAACGAATATTCCTTCGCAAGAATTTTTGAAAACTTTATTCCCGCCAGAGCATTATTTTTATCTTTTTTATCCTCGACCATAATATCCAAATCTTTAGGCTGCCTGCCCAAAAAAAGATCACGCACAAAACCGCCGACGGCATAAGCTTCAAAATTGTTTTCTTCTGCCGTCCGCGAAATTTTTTCCGTAATTGCGGCAAACGTTTCAGGTATTCTTATTTTTTCCATCATAGAATTTATATATAACACAAATTTATTGATTTTTCAATCCGTTTGGACAAAAAAAACCGGCAGACCTGAAACTTCCGGTCTGCCGGTTTTAAAAAAATACGTATTATTTTTATGCGGCTGCCAAAATTGCGCGAATTCCGGCGCGCTGCTCTTCCACCCTGACCGTATCTTTGACTTCCACGTTCTGAGTGAAAACATCCCATACTTCCAGCAAGTTAGCAATAGCTATCGCTCTGTCGCGGTTGGAAGTTGTTCTGGCTTCTGCTAAAGCCGTTAAAGTATTCAATGTATCACGCATACTCGCTTCTGCTAAAATCGAAGCATCGAAATTTTCATATGGAGTATCTTTTGAAAGCAAAGCATTGTTCAATTGATATTTTCTCGCCTGCACTAAAAGAGATCTGTAACTATCTTTATCAGTCGAAACAGCATAAACAGCTCCGGCTTTAATATGTTTATCCTGCTGCATCTTGCCAAGCAGCCCTTCCAAATAACCGTGAGCCTCATAAACTAAAAGTTCTATATCCGATATTTGCGAATCAGTTAACAGATCTGCTTTTTGGCGCATATGTGCAGTTCTTGCTGTCCGTGCAAAATTATCAATTATTATAATTGAAGCGCGAAGATGATTTGCGTCTATTGATTTTCCTTCGGATAAGCCGTCTCTCATTTGCTCAATTTCGGACAAAGCGTTATACAAATTTCTTTCGGCATTCTCATCAATATTTGAATCCGCTAAAAGACCCGAACGTTTTGCATCATTAAAAACGCCTTTCGGAGTTTTCTTTAAAAAAGAAACCCATTTTGAAGCCACACCTCTGAAAAATGCTTCAAAATCAAACCCGATTTCATTTTTGAAAGCTTCAAAAATTTCGTCTCCGATAATAATCAGTTTTACCCCGCTTTGCAGCGCGTCTAACATTTGGCTGGCGATTTCATCCGGATCTACAGTATTATAGTTATACGCTTCCCCGTCTTTGAGCCCGATATTCAAAGCGTTTTTCTTATCATTGACATTGACAAATCCGTTATTTGCAAATGCGGCATTAGGCATATTTAAAGACACTCCGATTACCGCATCAACATTTTCTCTCCTAACGGCAAAAGCAACGCCGTCAAGTGAACTTTCCACTCCGCTGATTACCTGCGCATCCAAAGCCTCAAAATCAAATATCAGTCCGTCAATTCCTCTATCTTTTATTTTCTCCGAATATTCGGATATTTTTAATTTCAGCTGTTTTAATACGTTTTCACCCGTTTGCTGATCAGTTCTAAAATCTCTTAACAGACCGTTTCTGATATCCGCCAATAAACCGGTTATCTGTTCTCTTGTAGAAGACGCGTCGGCTTGCAATTTGACAACGACATTAATATCTTTGGCATGCGCCGCAGCTATAAAATCTCTTATATTATCTCTATTGTTTTTGAAGTCCGACAAAGAAACTCTTAATAAAAAGCCGCTGACGCCGTTCGAATTAAGAATACTAAAATCAGTTGTTTTGGCCACATCGATTTCTCTTAATATAGATTCCATATTTCTCATATTTTCGCCGGAATTTTCGATGACGCGCTCTCTCATTGCAATAAGCTTCTGAAGTGCAGACATGCCATTGTCGGAGTTAAGAATTAAAGCTGTCGGCGCAAGAGAATACAAAGAAGAAGAATCTATTTTTGTAAAATTTTCAATTATAGCGGCATTTATTTCGCCGGTCAACCACGTTAAAGCGTCAACAGCCGCCGCTTCAGAACTTAAACCTTCATAATTATAATAATAAACCGTAATTTTAGAACCGTTAGCCTGTTCTATAGATTTCGGATAAATATAACCTGTACCGGTATTAATAACCTCGTTTATGCCGCTGACAACGCTTTGGTCATAAGGCAAAAGAATATTTACATCCATACCGCGGTTAGATATTGCTTGGGCATTTCTCATTAACTCACTTTCATCGGTAATTTTATCCGACATCATAACGGCTTCTGTTCCCAAAAGCATAGGAAAATCTTTTGAAATAAAAGTAGCTGTCAGATTAATACCCAAAATTCTGGCTAGAGCAACTATAACTCTTTCAACGGCAGATATTGGTTTTGTATCGACTGCCATCTCCTGTTCTGCATCTTCAAAGATAAATTCCTGCGTGCCGTCGGCATTCGTAATTACTTTCGTCTTCTCAAAAGTTTCTTCAAAATTCGCCTGATTTTTTATCGGCCCAAAC
>WRNH01000105.1 GCA_009776745.1 Endomicrobiia bacterium
GGATTTGAACATTACGGAACGGCAACGGCCAAATATAACAGTGTAACGATCGACAGCGTTACGGCAGGCGCTGCTGTCGGAGGCGCTGCCATAAGCGTTTCAGATTTTGCAGACGCTAAAAACAATAGTATAACTATTATCAACAGCGGTATAAGTGGGCCGGTTTGGGGCGGTTTTGCAGGAGGCGATTCTGCAATGGCTTCCAGTAACAGCATAACTATTACCGGCAGTCAAACGGGTGAGAATGTTATCGGCGGGTATGCCGGACTATATGGCGATGACGGTTCCGGCTCATTTGGCTTCTTTCCGGTTCCTTTCAGGGCAGAAGCTTACAATAACAGCATAACTATTGTCGACAGTATAGTGTCGTCCGGAAGCATTTACGGCGGGCGCGCATATAGCGATGCCAGTTATGCATATGCTCACAATAATAACGTAACTATGACCGGCGGCACGGTAGGCGATATTTACGGCGGGTATGCCGATAGCAATCACAATATGGCAAGCGCTGATAATAACAGTGTAACTATTACAAATATTACAATGGGGGCGCCGGGATACGCTGCTTCTGTTTGCGGCGGATAT
Source organism: Endomicrobiia bacterium (assembly GCA_009776745.1). Lineage (GTDB taxonomy): Bacteria > Elusimicrobiota > Endomicrobiia > Endomicrobiales > Endomicrobiaceae > Endomicrobium_B. The sequence continues at coordinate 586 of WRNH01000105.1, forward strand.
GCCTACAGCGGTTATGATTCGGTAATGGCCAGCAATAACAGCGTAACAATCGACAGTGTCACATTGAACGGAAATGTTTCCGGCGGATACGCCATGTTAGACGGCAGCAACAGCGGCAAATATGCAAGCGCGCTTTACAATACTGTTACCATAATCGGCGAAAACGGCGGAAAAATTGTCGGCAATATTTACGGCGGATACAGCCCTATTAACGTATACAACGGCGAAATAGGCATTGCTATTCACAATACCGTTAACATTGTCGGCGCAGGGACAGATTTGACCGAAGCTGTTATCTTCGGCGGTTTTGTTGGCAACGGCAATAATAATTTTGACGTGCTCACGGGAAATACATTAAATATTACGGGTTCCGATATACGCGTTTCAGGCATCCGAAACTTTTATAACTATAATTTCTATTTGCCCGAAACTATAGCCGACGGGGACACTATGCTTACGGCTCTTCGCGGCGACGGCACCGACAATGCGGTGAATATTTCCAACAGCACTGTCGGAATGGGTTTTGTCGGCTCAACAGCTCCGGACATAAATGCCGGCGACACAATAACTTTGATCGATACAAACGGGAACGGCTTAACAGCGACAGGCATAAACTCCACAGCCCAGGCTTTGCTTGGCAGCATAACTAAACTTTATGAGTTTGACTTAATCGTTGACAGTAACTGTTTATACGCTACCTATACGGGCGTTAACGGCGTCAACCCGAAAATGAAAATATTGTCTGAAGGCGTAGCGGCAGGCGCAATTCTTGCGGTGCGGACGGCAGATAACATAAACGGCGGATTATTGTCCGGACTGAAAGGCGACAAAGTAGAAGCGATAGCCTCAATTTTCGGCGGGAAATCAAAATACGATACCGGTTCTTCAGTGGAAATGAGCGCGTTTGGAGCAGCGGCAGGCATAGCGAAAAAGTTTGATTCAGGCAGCGCGGGCATTTTTGTAGAATACGCTAATGGAACTTTTGACACGGAATACGACGGTCTGGACGGCGACGGCAGCGCGAGTACAATAGGTTTAGGCGTTTTAGCAAAAAAAGATATAACCGACAATTTTTATGTTGAAGGTTTAATAAGAGTCGGTCAGCTTTCAAACGATTATAAATCTACCGTTTCAGGCGTATCTACGGATTTTGATTACGATTCGATGTATTTCGGCGCCAGTGTAGGCGCGGGACGCATATTTGACGTTAACGAAAAAATGAGCGTTGACGTTTTTGGAAAATACGCGCTTACGAATATAGGCGAAAGCGACGTGAAGTTAAAAACAGGCGACAAATACGAATTTGATTCTATTCTTTCCAACTCTATAAAAGCAGGAGCCAAAGGCGAATATAAAATAAACGATGCGCTAAAACCGTATTTGGTACTATCTTATGACTATGAACTGAGCGGCGACGTAGACGCGAAAATAAACGGTATGGAAATAGAATCCCCGACATTAAACGGCGGAACGTTTAGCGGAGGATTGGGCGTAAACGCAAAAGTAGCGGAAAAACTGACATTGGATTTAAGCGCGCAGCTTTACACCGGCGTGAGAGAAGGAATAATTGGCGGATTGAGGATAAAGTACGAGTTTTAGCAGCGGCAATTACAAATCAACGGCAGCGGCAAAGACTTTTTTGCCGCTGCCGTTTTCGGTTCATAAAAATATGGGGCGTAATATGTGTCCACACACCCTAAATTAACGGTTTTAAAATATGACACAAAAGTTTATAAAAATAGTATAATTAAACCGTAACTGTAAAAAAACATCCGGAGCGTAAAATGGCGTGTGTGCCAGAAAAACTTAAAAATAAAAAAATCGGCGTTTTGTACGGCGGAACGTCAAGCGAAAGAGAGATTTCGCTAAAATCCGGAAAAGCGGTCATAAACGCTTTGAGGAAACTGAAACTCGATGTCTGCGGCATAGACGCGGACGGGAATGTCGCCGAAAAGATAAAAAAAGAAAAGATCGATATAGCTTACATAGCTTTGCACGGCTCAATGGGGGAAGACGGAACCGTGCAAGGCATGCTGGAAGTTATGGGAATACCGTATACCGGCAGCGGGGTTTTTGCGAGTTCCGCTTCAATGGATAAAAATATTTCCAAACTTCTTTTTAAATGCGCCGGCGTTTTGACTCCGGATTGGTTTGCTTTAAAAAAATTCGCGCCGGTCCCGGAAATAAAAAAATATCCCGTTGTCGTAAAACCCGCATCCCAGGGTTCGGCGATGGGAATATCGATAGTTAAAAAAGCTTCCGAGTTTGCAGCCGCGGCAAAAGAAGCTTTTAAATACGGCGAAGAAATTATTGTCGAGCGGTTTGTTAAAGGTAAAGAAATTACGACCGGCGTTTTGGACGGACAGGCTTTGCCCGTCATAGAAATTGTTCCCAAGGGAAAGTTTTACGATTTTAAATCAAAGTACGCCAAAGGCGGCTCGAAACATATTATTCCGGCGCGTATAAGTGAAAACGCGCATAATCAGGCTCAGTATTATGCCGAAAAAGTTTATAAAACGTTTAAGTGCCGCGCAGTCTGCAGAGTCGATATGATAGTCGATCAAAGCGAAAAAGTTTGGGTTTTGGAAAATAATACGGTGCCCGGCATGACCGAAACTTCTCTTCTTCCCGACGGAGCAAAAGCCGCGGGCATAAATTTTGAAGAGCTTGTTTTAAAAATTATAGAGTGTTCATTGTAAAATGCCAACAAAAAAAAGAAAATATCAGTACCGGCGCAAAGTTGTTATAAATCACGGACGCAGCCATTCTTTCAAAAAGGGAAGAAGGCTCGGTAAACTTTTTGTTTATATTTGCCTGATAACTTTGCTTTGCGCGCTTGTTTATATCGGCGGGNAAAAACTTGTAGGTTATGTTTATGCTTCCGAAAGCATAATGGTAAAAGAAATAGACGTTACCGGATGCAAGAATGTTACAAAAACGGAAATAAAAGAACTGCTGCCTTTTAAGATCGGCGATAATCTTTTAAAGATAAATTTGTCGGAAGCGGAAGAAGAAATAAAAAAAGTTAAGCCCGAACTCATGGATATTTCGATCAACAGAAGATGGCAGAAAGTGCGCGTGAAACTTTATGAAAGAACTCCGGAAGCTTTTGTTATGTCCGGCGGGGAAATGATGGGCGTTGATTTTGAAAACAAACCGTTTCCTTTGCGCGGCTTTATGAGCGGAATGAAAATTCCGGTTATAAAATATAAACTTGAAGACGAAAGAGGCGATATTTTAAATTTCATAAAAATATTTAAACCCGCATGCGATGATTTTATCAATAACATAGCCGAAATAAAATATTCGAATTCAGGGGACATAGTATTTACAACGAATGACGGCATCGTGATTTATTGGGGAGACGAAAGGCATGAATATATTAAACATAAGTTTGATAAATTTCGCAAAATCTACGCTGACGCGGTAACAAAACATAAAGACATAGAACATATAGACATGACTTTTTACGGGTTGGGCAAAGCGGTTGTGAAACCAAGAATTGCCGAAGTTGAAGAATCGACAAAAACCGCAAAATCATAACCAAAGGAATAAACAATGGCAAAACAAGAACTGATAGCGGGACTTGATATCGGAAGCAATCAGGTATGCTGCGTCGCAGGAGCCAAAGACGAGGACGCGAGGCTTGTAAAGATCCTGGGCTGCGCGTGCGTGCCGTGCAGCGACGGAATAAAAGCCGGAGCGGTAATAAATATACAGGAAGCGGCCATGGCGATGGCAAGAGCTTTTGAAGAAACCGAAAAGGCGGCCGGAAGCTATATAAGAAATGTCGTCGTGGCGGTAAGAGGAAATTTTGTCGAAGCGCGAAATTCAAAAGGAGTGGCCAATATTAACCATTCCAACAGGGAGATTACAGAAGATACGGTTTCAAACGCTATGGACAGCGCAAGAAAAATGATAAAGCTGGATACCGAACATGAAATTTTGCAGATTATTCCGAGGGAATTCATTCTTAACCAACAGCGCGGGATACAGAACCCCATAGGCATGGAAGGCACTTTTATAGAAGTTGACGTGCACGCTCTTGTGGCAACGAGCAGCAATATAGGAAATATCGTCAAAGCGATGAATTCCGTAGACATAAACTGCGATGAAAAAGTTTACGGCTATCTTGCGGCAAGCGACATACTTGTGACAAAAGAAGAAAAAGAGCTCGGCTGTCTGGTTGTGGATCTGGGCGGCCTTACTACCGGCCTTGTTCATTACGCAGACGGAATAATAAGATATACCAACGAAGCGCAAGTCGGCGCTGATTACATAACGCGCGACATAATGCACAAACTTAGAGCGTCTTTTGCGGTATCTAAAGAAGTGAAAGAAATGTACGGCGCGGCTTTTGCCCACCAGAACCTGAAAAATTCCGAGTTTGAATACAGAGCGGCCGACGGCAGAAGCATAAAAAAATACGAGAGAACGCAGTTGGTCGAAATAATACAGCCGAGGGTCGAGCAGCTTTTGTTTGTCATAGAAGATATGATGAAAAAAAGTTCTTACGGTTCGCAGTTTTTGTCAGGCGGAATTATTTTGACGGGCGGGGGCAGCCAGCTTGAAGGAATGACCGAAGCCTTTGAAAAGTATTTCGGCTGTTCTGTAAGAATAGGCGCGCCGAACTCCGAAAAAGTTGTCGGTCCGCACGAGATAGTGTTAAATCCGGTTTTCACTGCGGCGATCGGAGCGGTCGCTTCAACTGTCGGCAATACTTATGCCGTGTATACGCCAAAATCTTCGGGAAGCGGCTTTTTTTCTAAAATAGGAAAATGGTTTGAGGAAACTTTTTAAAATGAAAATAATATTACCTACTGAAAATTCCAATAACGGACAGCCGGCAATAATTAAAGTTGTCGGAGTCGGCGGCGGCGGTTCAAACGCGGTCAACAGGATGATTGCGGCGGGCGTCGGCGGAGTTGAATTTATAGCGATAAATACTGACGTTCAGGTTTTAAGAGAGTCGGCGGCTCCGGTGCGTTTGCAGATCGGAGAAAAAATTTCAAAAGGGCTTGGCGTCGGCGGAAATCCGACAGTCGGGCAAAAAGCAGCCGAAGAAAGCATGGATATTATCCGCGAAACGATCAAAGGCGCGGATATGGTTTTTGTCACGGCGGGAATGGGCGGAGGAACCGGAACCGGCGCGGCGCCTATAGTCGCGCAGATAGCTAAGGCAGAAGGAATATTGACGGTCGGCGTGGTTACAAAGCCTTTCGGGTTTGAGGGACAGGTAAGAATGTCCCAAGCCGATGAAGGAATAAATAATTTAAGAAGTTATACCGATACGCTTATAATAATTCCCAATGAAAGAGTTTTTAACGTTGTCGACGAAAGAATGTCGGCTAAAGCTTTATATCAGATTATCGACGACGTTTTAAGGCAGAGCGTGCAGGCTATTACGGACGTGATAACGATGCCCGGAGAGATCAATATGGATTTTGCCGACGTGAGGACGATAGTCTCCAATTCGGGGACCGCGCTCATAGGCATAGGCGAAAGCGCGAGCGCCGATAATGCGAAAGAGGCGATCGCAAAAGCCGTTTCCAGTCCTCTTCTTGACAATTATGATATTTCGCAGGCGGAAAAGATGCTTATAAACGTGACGACTAATGCGAACGTTTCGGCGTTAAAACTTAAAGAGATAGGCGAAGTGATAAAGAGTTACGATATGAAAGGACACATTTATTACGGGCATGCCATAGACAACAGAATCGACGATAAAATAAAAATAACGATAATAGCCACGGGATTTAAAAGCGACTCTCCGGTTAAAAAAGAGCTTGGGCAGGCAAGCCTGTTTGATATTCCCGCGGCGGAAGCAGCGCAGGAAATGGATTTTTCAAAGCCGGCGTATACCTACTGGAAAATTAAAAAACTGAAATAAAAAGGCTTTAACGGCAATTACGAATTACGGGGACTGCGGAACAAAGTTCACGAATCAAAGACTACGGCAATTACAAATCAAAGACAGCGGCGGCGCGGCTATGCTTCCATTAAATAATCGGGTGTCTCTAAAAAACCGATTTTGTCATACCCGTGAAAACGGGTATGCATGCTGCTTTTAAATATGTCCGACGATAACGACAAAAATGGATTCCCGTTTTCACGGGAATGACACCGCTTTAGATAGGTTTTT
>WRNH01000106.1 GCA_009776745.1 Endomicrobiia bacterium
CGAAGCGAAAACTGATTAATAGGTTTCGGCAGAGCCGAAACACGATATCTCCACTTTCCACTCTTCACTCCCCACTCTGTCGTTAAAGGAGATTTTATGTCAACTGAAAATGTAAGAATAAAAGCCGAAAGCGTTAATTTTTATTATGGAGAAAAAAGGGCGATAAAAGATTTAAATATGGATTTTTATGATAAAAAGGTTACGGCTTTTATTGGACCTTCGGGATGCGGTAAGTCGACGTTTATAAGGCTGCTTAACAAAATGAACGATTTAGTGCCAAATACCAGAGCCGAAGGAAGCATTTATTTTGACGGCGGAGATATTTTAGACAGAAAAGTCGACGTAGTAAAAATAAGAAGAAAAATAGGGATGGTTTTTCAAAAACCCAATCCTTTCCCGAAAACCATTTTTCAAAATATAAGTTACGGGCTTGAAGTAAACGGCGAGAAAAATAAAAAAATTATCGCGCAGACCGTCGAAGAATCGCTTGCAAGGGCTGCTCTTTGGAATGAAGTCAAAGACAGGCTTCACGACAATGCTTTAAGGCTTTCGGGCGGCCAGCAGCAGAGATTATGCATAGCAAGATGCCTGGCCGTAGAACCTGAAGTCATTTTATTCGACGAGCCGTGCGCGAGCCTTGATCCTATTTCAACCAATAAAATAGAAGAGCTGATTTTGGATTTAAGAAAAAATTATACTATAGTGATAGTCACGCACAATATGCAGCAGGCCGCAAGAGTTTCGGATTATACGGCATTTATGTATCTGGGCGAACTAATAGAATTTAATTCCACGGATAAAATGTTTACAGTGCCGAAAGAAAAGAAAACGGAAGAGTATCTGTCGGGGAAATTCGGATGATACGGCAAAGTGAAGAGTGAAAAGTGAAAATAATGAGTTTTGCCTTCGGCAAAACAGATAGATCGGTTTTCGCAAAATGCGAAAACACAATATCTCCGCTCTTCACTTTTCACTCTCCACTCTGTCGTTAAAAAGGGAGAATGTAAAATGTTTCAGGAAAAAATTGATTTACTCAAAAAAGGCATAATAGATTATGCCGAGCATGTCGAAATAATGCTTATTAAAAGTCTTGAAGGGACTATAAACAGAAATGAGGAAGTTTTGCATAATGTGATAGACAAGGAAGAAGCTATAGCAAACAGATATGAAATAGAATTCGATGAAATATGTATAAATTATATTGCACAGTATCAGCCCGTCGGCAAAAATTTAAGGGCTATAGTGAGCGCGATTAAAATGAGCAATGATTTGGAAAGAATGGCAGACCATGCAGTAAATATAGCGCAGAACGGTTTATTTCTGATTTCACATCCTTTTATAAAACCTTTTATAGATATACCGAAAATGAGCGATGTTACCGTAAGAATGCTAAAAGATTCCATAAAATCTTTTGTAAATGAAGATATATGCCTTGCCAGAAAAGTTCTTGGAGACGACAGCGAAGCTGACAGCTTAAAAATCAAGGTTATCGACGAATTGACCGGCATTATGAGTAAAGATCCAAAAACCGTAAGCAGGGCGTTAAAGCTTATTAATATTGCTTCAAACCTTGAGAGGATAGCCGATCTGACCACGAATATATGCGAAGATGTTATTTATCTTTCGGAGGGCGTTGTTGTTAAGCATCATCAATTAAACAAATAATCTAAAATTGCAGATATTTTTATTTATTGTATAATGCGTGTATGGACATAAAAAATATTTTAAATAAAACTGTTAATTTTTTTGATCCCTACCGCAGAGGTCCTTTATTTACAAACTACGGTATTGTCGGCATTATATTTATTGCAGTTGTCGGTTTTGTTTTTTATCGTCTTATAACTGCCGACGGCAGTACGGCATTCGGCTGGATTATAACATGGCTTTCGATCGGAATTCATGAGTTCGGTCATAAACTGTTCGGGTTAATTTCCGGCGGGAATCGTTTTTGGACTGTCAGCGGCGGAACACTGCTTGAGATAATAGTTCCGTTTTCCGCTTTTTTTTATTTTCAGCGCAAAGGGTGGGAAATACAGGCTGATATTTGTCTTTTACTTTTGGCAATAGCTTTCAAATCCATAGGTTTTTATACCGGGATTTCGTTATATGTCGGAGAAATAATGATTGTAAATGCTGTAGACGGCGCAAACTCCGTGCCGGACTGGGATTATATGCACAAATGGTTTGGCTCCGAAGGCAAAGAGTACTTTGTACAGCAGTTTTTTTATATTGCGTCTGCTTTAACAACCGCTTTAGGTTTTTGGCTCTTAATCGCGCATATACGCAGATGGATTAAAAGCGATGTTAATATGAATGATGAATCGCAAAATTATTTTTAAAACAACGATTTTCCGTGCGAAAATAAAAATATAAATCGCATTCATTTTTACATGAAATTCGTTAATTGACAAAAAATATGTAATAAGATATAATTTTTTCGCTTTACGGGGGTATAGCTCAGCTGGGAGAGCGCTTGCATGGCATGCAAGAGGTCGCCGGTTCAATCCCGACTACCTCCACAAAAGAATTTAAAGTATTAAAAAAATATGAGGTTAAAGGAAAAAGCCGACCTCTTGCTGCAAGAGGGCGAGTGTGCGACGAATAAGGAGCACGGGCCACGAGCGGGCGCGAGATGTGAGCGCCCCGGAACGCCGGTTCAATCCCGACTACCTCCACAAAAGAATTAGAGTGTGTTCACACATATTACGCGCATGCGTTTGTCCAAAACAAGCCCAAATGCAAGGCGCGACAACTAAGTTGTGACGAAGCAATAGTGGGGCTATTGATAGGAGGCGCAACGCGGCAGTTGTGCTTGTTTTGGCCAAACCCTTCGGGCTGCGGCAGCTACGGAACTTTGTTCCTTTTTGGTAAATTTTGCTTTTTTTGCTTCGCAGATACGTCTGTGTATCTTTGTCGCAAAAAAACCAAAATTTCCTCAAAAATCCTAGCAGCGCATGTGCGTAATATGTGTGAACACACTCTAAAGTATTAAAAAAATATGAGGTTAAAGGAAAAAGCCGACCTCTTGCTGCAAGAGGGCGAGTGTGCGACGAATAAGGAGCACAGGCCACGAGCGGGCGCGAGATGTGAGCGCCCCGGAACGCCGGTTCAATCCCGACTGCCTCCGCATTAGAGATTCATAAGCATTTTGAAATATAAGCGTGTAAGCAAAAGATGACATTGTGTCTGCTGAGCGCACTATCCTTTAAAAGTAAAATCCTTTGAAAAAACTCTATAAATTTCGTCTCATTTTCCTTTTTGCTTTGTTTTTTGGATTTATTATTTCAGCTTTGCATTTTTAATTAGTTTTCTTCACTGCGTTAAGAGCGGCAGCATTTATCACGCCAAGCATAGCCTTTTCAAAAAAAAGATATTAAAAATTTTTAACAAAAAATGTTAAACGTATCGGAGTTTGTATGATAATTTTACATTTACTTTTGATTATAGCGCTGAATATTTATTTGCCGTGGAGATTGGGCGGACTTTTAGGTCTGAAAAACAAAATATGGCTGTACATTTTGTTTGCCGCGGCGTTTATTTCGTGTTTTGTGATAATGGCTCTTATGACAAGATACGACAATATTTTGGTCAGCGCGTACTATAATTTAGCTTCTGCCTGGATTGGAGTGTTTTTATATCTTGTCTGCTTCATGGTAATTTTTGAAATTATAAATTTCATACATAAGCTGCCTTCCGTAAAAGCCGGCCGGACGATTGTTATTCTTACGGCGGCATTATCGGTATATTCACTGTTTAACGCCGTTTCATTTAAAACCGCATATGTATCCATACCCGTAAAAAATCTTGAAAATGAAGTGAAAATAGTGCAGCTTTCGGATATTCATTTGGGCGCCGCCAGAGGTAAAAATTATCTGGCAAAGATAGTAATAAAAACAAATGAATTGAATCCCGATCTTGTCGTGATTACCGGCGATATAGCCGACGGCAAAGCGGCTTTGAACAAAGATATGTTTGCGCCGCTTAAAGACTTGCGGTCGCCGGTCTACTTTGTATACGGCAACCATGATGTGTATGTCGGGCTTGACGAAATAATAAAAAAGCTTGAAGAAAATAATGTAAAAGTTATGAGAAATGAAATTTTGTTTACTAACGGCATAAAACTCATCGGCTTAAATTATATGAAAGCTGACGACAGCGTATACGATCCGCATCAGGTAACCGATGAAACCATAAAAGATATTCTTCCTGCTCTGGATTTAAGCGGAGACGAGCCTAAAATAGTTTTGCATCACGGACCGTGGGGCATTGAATACATGAACGAACACGGCATTGATTTAGTGCTTGCCGGACATACGCACGCGGGACAAATATTTCCGGCCAGTCTCATGGCAAAAGCAAGGTTTCCGCACAACAAAGGTTTAGCCGAATATAAAGGAACTTATATGTATGTTTCACAGGGCGCAGGCACATTTTTGCCGAGAATGCGCCTTATGACAAATAATGAAATAAATTTTATAACGCTGGAACGGCAGGCAGCAGAAAGTAATGAGTAGTTTAGGTATTTCGGCATGTGAATGGAATAGCTTAAGAAGGGGAATTAAAGACAAAAAAATCTTGCGCCTGTTCTCTTTATTTTCAGCACGCATATCGTTTGATTATGGAAATATACCACGCAGACTTTCCGTGAGGAACCGCTTAGTCGTCATTCCCGCCCCCGATTTAGATATTCGAGGGTAAACTCCAGCGGGAATCCAAGTTAAAAATGGATTGCGGCTCGGAGGCCGCAACAACTGATACTGCGCAGCCTTGCGGTGCGGAGGTTCATTGTCAACGGCAGGCGTTTTCAGCCGCATCTTTTTATTTTGTTAAATCTTTGATTTTGATATAAGCGGCGAGTTTAAAGTCGTCGCCTTTAATATGACGTGTAAGCCAGTCTGTCATAACGAGTATTATGTGTTCGACAAATTTGCTGCTGCAGCCTTCATTATAAAGTTTTTTAAGAAGTTCGGTAACATTATTTCTTAAGTCCAAGTGTCTGTTTTTGTGTTCGATTATGTGCGGATATCCGCACTCTTCCTGAAGTTTTTCTTCATCGGCAAAGTGTTGTATTATGTATTGCGCAAGAAATTCTATTGTTTTTTGTATTTCTAAAGGGGCTTTGCCCTCTTCATTCGCGGTTATCAGATTGTTTAATGCGGAAAACATGCTTTTATGCTGAGCGTCTATTATTTCGTTACCCGTTTCTAAACTTTTGTCCCATTCGTATATTTTTTGCATGAAACGCCTCCTTATTTTTAGGCATACGGATGTTTATAGGATTATATCATAAGATAAAGGTTTTGCGGCATATTTAATATGCCATGGCGATTTTTAAAAATAATTATGTATAATACAAAAAGTTGTCATAAATATGATATGATACATGAAGAGAGGATAAGCCAATGGCAGAGGTAAAATTTTTTGGCAGCGTGGGCATGCCGCTTGAAATGCATAAGGTAAGGATTATTCAAAAACTGAATTTGCTGCCTGTGGACGAACGTTTGAAAGCTATAACCGAAGCAGGCAATAATACGTTTCTTTTAAAAAACAGGAACGTTTTTTTAGATATGTTAACAGACAGCGGAACAAACGCCATGAGCGACAAACAGCTTGCGGCTATGATGATTGCCGACGACAGCTATGCAGGAAGCGAAACATTTTACCGCTTGGAAGCAAAGATACAGGAAATTTTCGGCACGAAATATTTTTTACCGGCGCATCAAGGCAGAGCCTGCGAAAATATGCTTTCGCATGCGTTGATTACAAAACCCGGCATGATTGTGCCGATGAACTATCATTTTACAACCACGAAAGCGCATATTTCAAGGTTTGGCGCGGAAGTTGTGGAAATAATTGTCGACGACGGTTTAAACGCTGAAAGCAAGAATCCGTTCAAGGGAAATTTAGATCCCGATAAACTGCGCGAGCTTATAAAAAACAGAAAAGAAGATATAGCGTTTGTCAGAATTGAAGCCGGTACAAATTTAGTCGGCGGCCAGCCGGTATCAATGGCAAATTTTAAAGAAGTAAGCGCTCTCTGCCGCGAGGCCGGCATTATATTTGTGCTTGACGCAAGCCTTCTTGCGGATAATTTGTATTTCATCAAATCAAGAGAAGAAGCGTATAAAAACAAATCTATTGCCGAGATAATGCGCGAAATAGGAAGTTTGTCCGACATTTTATATTTTTCCGCGCGAAAATTAGGCTGCGCAAGGGGCGGCGGAATATGCATACACCGCGAAGATTTGATGGAAAAAATCCGCGAACTGGTGCCGCTTTTTGAGGGATTTTTGACTTACGGCGGTATGTCTGTGCGCGAAATGGAAGCGCTGACCGTCGGGCTTGACGAAACGCTTGATATGGATATGATATCCCAGGCTCCGCAGTTTATAAGACATATGGTGGATGAACTGTTCGCGCTTAATATACCCGTTGTCACGCCGGCGGGCGGGCTTGGCTGCC
>WRNH01000107.1 GCA_009776745.1 Endomicrobiia bacterium
GGGTTTACAGAAAGACTTTTCGGCTTATGTATTGTCTAAAAACTCAGAGACTTCTATTACTGTGCAAGCCGCTTCTTTGCCGGCCGGCAAAATTGAGTTTATGTTTTCCGCGTATGCCGCTGCGGAAAATGCGCCGGTTACTGATATGCGCTTTGGCACGTCATTTCGTACTTTACCGGCGGGCGGTTCAGATCAGAAATTTGAAATCATTGCCGAAGTGAATTATAAAAATAAACCCGCTCAAACATTTGTGGCGTCTTTCGATTATAAAAATAAAGGCAAGCAGTTTTGCGCGCTGCCGGTTACATTGGATAAATCGCTGCTTGCGGATTTGCAAAACATTGTTCTGAAACATGTTTATACCGGCAGCGGTGCAGCAGCCTTTACTGATTTCCGCTTAGCGCCGTGCGAATGGGAGTATAAAACGTTTGATCAGTTTAAAAATATATCTTTTTCCGAAACCGGCACGGTATTATTGAACAAGGGAATATCCTCAAATGCTTATGAAAAGTCTGTTGTAAATTATAAATATGATGATGAACACCGGTTGATAACAAAAAGATTAACTCGCACAACGAATGGCATATCAAACAATATAAATATTATAGGAACAAACAAAAATGATACGGTTAACCATGCCGTAAGCAAATATTATTATAATGATTACGGAAGCATTGTACGCACCGAAAAATATATAGAGGGCGAGGAAGGAAGCAAGGGTATACTCGCAGAGGAAACTGTTCATGATGAAAAAGGAAATGTAATCAAGAGTGTAATATATAATACTTTAGACAGTACGGCAAAGAGTTATTCTGAAAATGAGTATTCCGAGAACGGCCGGCTCAAGGCTAAAATTGATGAAACCGGAGAGAATAGAACAGTGATCGAATACGCGCCGGACACGGATGATGTTCAAACGGTAATCAATCCGGACGGCGGAAAATTATCGTATGGAAGGGATTATATTACCGGCGCAGTGACCGGCATTACGCAAAGTACGGAAGCAGGCGAATCAAATTCTATTGAAACTAAGTATACCTATGGCGTTATTACCGGATTAAAGAGCGGCTTAAACACCGTTAATTATGAATATGACGCTAAGCGCAGAAAAACAAGAGTATTGTTAAACGATAAAGAGCGCGTTAAATACGAGTACACGGAAAACGCGCAGTCTTACGGCATAACCGTAAATGATATTGACTTTGACAGCATAACTTCGGACAAGATAACGGCGACTCTAAAGGGAGATGCCCGACCGGTTATTCTTACTCCGCCCATACTTCCCGGAACACCGCCATACATACCGCCGCCTTATAATGGCGATAATTTGCCGGATATTAAAACAGAGACAATTACTGACAAACGCGGTAATTTGATACGCGTCAGCGTAGATGACAGCGTTCAGTTTGCCAACAGTTACAATAACTACAATGCTTTAGTAAAAAGTGCGGATAATATAACAGGCAGTATGCTTACTACAACTTATGATGATGCTAATAAACGCGCAACGAAATCCGGCAGGACAGCCGGAACAAAGCCCGGATATAAATATTTAGCCGCGGTATCGGAGAGTTATGGTTACAATGACAGAGGTGAATTGAGCGAGCGTACTGTCAGTATAAACGAAACGGCGGTCCAGACATATGTATACGCATATAAAAACAATGCCGCCAGAAATTTAGATTCTATAAATCTGCCAAATGATCTTTTATACAAACCGCAAACGGACGCAATGGGACGCAATGCCGGCAGGCTGCTGACAGACTTGAGCGGAAATAATAAATTCGGCGAATATATTAATTACCGCAAAGTCGGCGACCGTACGACCGATATGGTATCGTCAATAAGGTACGGCGAAGTTAAAGACGGGCAGTATGTTATCGGTAACGGACTAGATTACAAATATGACGGACGCGGAAATATTACGGAAATATGGGAAAGCGGCGAACTTACGGTTACATACACCTATGATAAACTGCAGCGTCTTGTACGCGAAGATAATATGTCAAAAGGCAAGTCATGGTTCTACTCTTATGATAATAACGGAAATATATTGTCTAAGAAAGAAGCGGATTACACAAGAAAACCGGCTGACGAAATAACGGAATATAATTACAAAAAGCTTTATTCTTATGACGGCGATAAGCTGACGGGCTGCGGCGGCGAGAGCTTTGATTATGATGTTTTCGGCAATCCTAAAAAATACAGGGACAAGACTTTAAAGTGGCAGGAATGCAAGCTGGTTGACTTTAACGGCATAACCTTCGCATATGACGGCTACGGTAAGCGCGTAAAGAAAGGCGATGTCATATATACTTATGACATCGGCGGTAAATTATTGCGCCAGAGTGACGGGACTGATACTTTAGAATTTATTTATGACGAAAGCGGTTTGTCCGGAGTTAAATATGGAGACATGCAATACGTTTACCGCAAGAATATACAAGGCGATATAACGCATATATTTGATATAAACGGAGAACTTGCAGCAAGTTATAATTATGACGCGTGGGGAAATCATACGGTTTCGGATTCCGAAGGTAATCCGATAACCGGCGCATCGCATATCGGAAATTTGAATCCGTTCCGTTACAGAGGCTATTTGTATGATATTGAAACAAAACTGTATTACTTACAGACCAGATATTATGATCCTGAAATCGGCCGCTTTATTTCACAAGATGAGATATCGTATCTTGATCCAAGCACGATTAACGGTTTAAACCTTTACGCTTACTGTGGAAACAATCCTGTTATGCGCATTGACGAAACAGGCTATAGTTGGAAATCGTTTTGGAAAGCGTTTGGAAGATTTGCCATCGGTCTAATTATTATGGTAGTTGCCGTAGTTACCGTAGTCTCGTTACTGATAACCATGCCTATATTGTTCGCTCTTCCTGTAGTAGGTGGGTTTTTGACGCAAACATTTATTTCAGCGATTATGTACGGAGGTTTCGTGCTCGCTTCCTCTTGGGACAAACAAATTCGTGCCGATATGAATGCGATTGGCTGGAATCCGTTTAATACCAATGAAGATGCGGTATTGGAATCAGGAAAAGTATCGTTCTATAAAGGAATGCCGGTTGTTAGAACAAATTTGAAAAGGTCAGGTTCGTTTGGGGCGATTTTGTTAAGACGCCGTGACAGTGACGGTAATAAAATAGAGGTAAATGAGCTTAGGCATGAATGGGGACACGGTGCACAGCATTTGATTATGGGATCGATCCTCTACGGAGTAAGCATAGCAATCCCTTCTGCTCTTTCTGATGCGGAAAATCCAAACTATTATGATAGTCCTTGGGAAGTAACGGCAGATATGCTCGGAGGGGTATCCAGACATCATGGTGATGGCGCTGAGCGTGCAGGAAAAGACTATTTCATTTTTTCAATGTTATGTTACCTTGGGCTTTTCATTTAGATAGTCTCATAAGTTTCAAATTGTGCCGGACATTTTTTACGAATTCAGACAGACAGCATTGCATTTTTTTATTTAAGCGCAGTGAGCACTGCATCAAATTGGAATTATTATCAGTAAGCAGGAAGAGATAGTTGAAATAATTACGAATTACGGGGACTTCGTCCCAATTACGAATTACGAATCAACGGATTAACTGCGAATGAGAGGAAATATTTTTGCCGTTAAGTATTTTTCTTTGATTCGTAATTTGTAATAGGGTTTCTCTAAAAACCCAGTTTTGTCATACCCGTGAAAACGGGTATACATGCTGTTTTTAAATGTGTTCGACGATAACGACAAAAATGGATTCCCGTTTTCACGGGAATGACACCACTTTAGATAGGTTTTTAGAGAGACCCAATTCGTAATTGCTGTTAAAAAGGAGGCTTTTATGAAATTGATTTTAGGTAAAAAGTTTGACGAACAGCCTGAGATTAAGGATCAGAGTCTTGTTTCCAAATTAACGGTTGACAAGGCGGTATTATCGGATATTGTAAAAAATGTTCCAATTGCCGGAACTAAACAGCCTGTATTGACGGCTGACAGCCTCATTATCGATAAAGCTATACAGACTGAAAAAACCGCCGGAATAATGCCGGATGAAATTTTGTCGGCGCGCAGACAATTTTTATATGAGGATATTGAAAAGCGCGAGCAAAACGGAAAACATTATGTTGCCAATGACGGGACGGCTACGGCAATATTCCAAAACCAAGCCGTACATTATTTGGATCCGGCTGACAACAAGTTAAAAGATATTGACAACAGTTTGATAGATGCGGATGGCGTACTTAAAACTAAGGCAAATGATTTTACAGCGCAATTTAATAAAAACCCTGTTAATGGCCGGTTGTTTGAATTAACTAAAAAAGACTGCTCTGTCAGTCTTATTTCCCACGAAGCGGCGGCGGTTAAAGGCGCGCTGAAACTTGAAAATAAAGAAAATGAAGTTATTTTAAAAAATTTTAAAGACAATACAGATATTCAATATATCGTCGAATCAGGAAGAATTAAAGAAAATATAATCATTAATAAGAAAGCGGACAGCTATGAGTATAACTTTGACTTAAACATTGAGAATATGACCGCCGCTGCGTCGGAAGACGGCAAAACTTTGCAGCTAAAGAGCAAAGAGACCGGTGAAGTTATTTTCTATATTCCGGCTCCTTTTATGACGGACGCAAACGGCGCATATTCCGATCTTGCCTGGTATGAAATCGAAGATCAAAATAAAAATACGCTTAGTTTGAAAGTTTTTGCCGACGCAAAATGGCTGAATGCGCAAGACAGAACGTTTCCCGTTATTATTGACCCGCAAATCATCTCTGCCGACACATCGCTTTTTAGCCATAGGAATTATTATCGTCTTACCAATAATAACAATAACACGTGGTATACTACGAATGATCCGTGTATGATTGTGGGGTTCTCCGGTTCAATGGAGCTTAAATCTATTTTGACTATTAAAAAGAGCCTTATAGATCCGGTCTTTTTACAGAAAATAGACAAAGTGACTTTAAAGGTGAGGACAAGTTCGGGTTCGGGTTATTATTTCGCTAACGAAATTTCAACATATTTTGCTCCGGGAAGTTACAGTTCCGTTGATATCACGGATGCGTTTATTGCGGCGGCTGAAGACTGCAATATAGAATTTAAAATGGAGTCTTCTTATTATAGTTATATTCAGGTGGATGTAAGCGGTCAGTTCGCTCCGGTTTTAGAGGTGGAGTATCTGGCAAACGACGATTCCGTACCTGCCAAAGAAAGTTTTTCGCTTGCCGGCGGCGTAAACGGCACGCTTAATCTCAACACCGGAGAATTTGTTGCGGGTTTTACGGATGCAATCACAAAAAATTCGGCATTAGCCTGCAAAATTTCGCATGTTTACAAGAAAACCAGCGAGAATTACGGCTGTGGTAAAAACTGGCGTCTTAATCTTCACCAAACGCTGGTCAAAAATACCGCTGCCAATATGGGCGTGGACTATATTTATACCGATGCCGACGGCGAAAAACACGGATTTATAGAAACATATTATTATCTTGATTCCTCAAATAATAAGGTTCCCGTAGATAAAAAAGACGTGACCGTTGAATTGGACGGCAGTCTTTGGTATAAGCCGGGCAGCGGCGGGCCTTACGAAGTGTTTAAAGACCAGCGCACGTCATCAGGAATGATCCTGTCGACAAAAATGGAAGGATTTAAAAATGCCGAAAATTTGGAACAAAGGCAAAAAGAACAAAAACAGACAGAGGACTATTTAGAGGCATGTAAAAATAACCTGAAAGAGCATGTGATAATGAATACGTCAAACGGATTGATTTCCGGCGAGTTAAAGAATTCTTTTTCCGGAGATATATTGTCAAGCGTAAATTTTAATACGTTTGTTTCCGACGGATCCGCAAGCGGCAAAATGGTTTTAAGTAAAGGCGAAGCCATGCAGTTCAACTCACTGCTTTTACAGAAAAAGCAGATTGAAGATCAGCTTGACGCAATGAATAAGCAAAAAGCGTCATTGAACAACAATATAACTTCGCTGGGCAACAATATAACTTCGCTAAACAACAACATAACTTCATTGGGCAACAATATAACTTCGTTGAACAACAATATAACTTCGCTGGGCAACAATATAACTTCGTTGGGCAACAGTATAACTTCGTTGGGCAACAGTATCAACTCAATAAGTGTCCAGCTCACTGCCCTTGATCACCAATACGACTCTTTGGTTACAAGCAGACAAGCATTAGTCGACCAAAATAACGACAAAGATGTAAAAGTGTATCAATATGCGGACCAGTATAGTAATTTAACCAATCAAATCAACCATATCAGCGTGCAAAAAAACAGCTTAACAACACAAAGAAATGATCTCACGACGCAAAAGAATGATATTACAACACAAAAGAATGACCTCACGACACAAAAGA
>WRNH01000108.1 GCA_009776745.1 Endomicrobiia bacterium
GCCGAAACCTATTTAATAGGTTTTCGCTTTGCGAAAACACATTATCTTCACTCTCCACTTTTCACTTTTATTTTAAAGCAACAAATCCTTCTTCTTCAACTATCTGTTGTCCGTCTTTGCTCAACATGAAATCCATAAAATCTTTCACCTGACCTTTAGGTTCGCCGTTTGTGTACATAAACAAAGGTCTTGAATAAGGATATTTTCCGGTCAACACGTTTTCAGCATTCGGCTCTATTCCGTCAATCGAAACGGCTTTAACGCTGCTGCCGATATATCCTATTCCCACATAACCTATTGCTCCGGACGTTTTTGTGATCGTGGTGCTTATCGCCTGATTTGAAGCCTGCATAAGAGCTTTGCTCATAACTTTTTGTCCGCCCAAAGCAAGCTCTCCAAAAGTTTCGAAAGTTCCGCTTGCGGAATCTCTTGAAACTACGACTATGCTTTCATTTTTCCCGCCAACCTGCGACCAGTTTGTAATTTTGCCGGTATAGATATCGGCTATCTGCTGTTTTGAAAGACCTGAAACCGAATTATTATTATTGACTATAACAGCTATGCCGTCCATAGCTACTACAAAAGCTTTTGTTTGCTTGCCTTTTGATGCAGCATTCTGAATTTCGGAATCTCTTATCGCTCTTGAAGCCATTCCTATATCGCAGGTTCCTGCGATCAACGAATTGATGCCTACTCCCGAGCCGCCGCCTCTTACCGTAAGATTAGCTTTAGAATTTGCATCCATATATTCTTCCGCCGCTCTCTGCGCTATGGGAAGAACCGTAGTAGATCCTTCAAGCACAATTTTTTGTGCAAAAACGTTTCCGGCTAAAAACACAACAGCTAAAACTGCAGTTAATAATTTTTTCATATTTTTTCTCCTTTTTTTTAAAAGCAGAGTGTAGATTGAAGAGTGAAGAGTGGAGATATTGTGTTTTCGCATTTGCGCGAAAACTTATAATAGGTTTCGGCTTCGCCGAAACTCCGCATCTTCACTTTTCACTTTTAACTCTTCACTCTTTTTTATTATAGCGGTCAAAACTTATAACTTATATCGCACTGCGCAAGGCTCTGCTGAGCTTTATTGCCGTTAATCAAATCATAATTCAAATAGTTGAATGCAAACGCCGTATTTTTTGTCAAACCGAAATTTAAACCAATCTCATAACCTCTTACATTAGGTCTTCCGTTGTAAGCGTCTGAAAAACCCAGACCGTAAGGTATGGCAAAACTCATAAGGTATCTTCCGGCATAAGTCACATTCCAATCGCCGAATTTGCTTATTCTGTCATCGCCGAAAGTTATGCCGTACAAACCGCCTTCATTGTCATTTTTATAAACGCTGTCGTCGAGATTTTTTACATATTCGCCAAAAACTTTTACGGTATATTTTCCGACAGCCTCGCTCATTTTAATTTCAGCCGCGGGATTTATAAGCCTGAAATCAGTTAAATTAGTGTATCTTGCGGCATCCCCTAAATAGTTGCCCGTAGCATTTGAACCGTAAGGCGCTCTGCCTTTAGTATTAAATTGCTGATATCCGAGAGCAGCCCGCGCGCTGAAACTCCCGTTTTTATAATTTACGCCCGGCTGAAGTATATAAACGTCCGGCATATCATTAGGTCTGCCGCTATTGCTTTCCTGCACGTCTCCGTTAATTATAAGCCATCCGATATTGCCGAATAACTCAAACCCGTTTCCAAGTTTTCTATTGTTTAGATTTAAAGTTACGCCGTCAGGATTAATATCTCCGTCCCAGATAAGCTGCTTTATATTCCATGTCGCCATACTGCCTTTGATTTTACCCGCGCTCAATTTACCGATATTTTGTATGTCATACTGCAAATATGCGTAGTCTATAAAGATGGGAGCTTTGTTAAATCCCTGGAAAGTATAATTTGTAGACGTAGGATTTTCATCAGATCCGCTTGATGTCGCGCTTGTGGCAAGTCCGAAAGCCGCCGTCATATTTTCTGCCGGTCTTGCTTCAAATCCGAAACGAAGTCTTAACCTTTCTCTGCTTCTTGTAGTAACATCAGGCGCCCAATCAGACTGATATCTAAGCCTTATATCTCCGCTGAACTTAATATTCTGGATCCATGCGGGAATTGAAGAATTTGTGCCGCTTGCCGTCTTTTGCCTTATTTCTTCATTGGTTTCAGTAATGATCTGCTGCGCTTCCCCGTAACTGATTATGCCTTTTTCCGCAAGAATCGAAGCAAGTTTATCGACCTCTCCGGCAAATGCCGCGCTGCAAAAAAATAATACTGCCGCAAAAACCGCAACTGATTTTTGTACTGCTGTCTCTAACTTCATCCTTTATTCTCCTCCGGCATTTCATGCCTTTTATTTTGGACACCGAGTGTCCGGTACTTGTGTACCTTTGCGAAAATAATACAAAACGCAAATTAAGGAGAAATAAAGAAATTGTTAGTTTTTTGTTAAGAAGGTTTTTTGGGTCACGGGGACGGAGGAGTTGACCCAACTTTATTTCACTCGACGACAGGCTCTGCCATCACGCAAGAGCCTGTCGTCGAGTGTCTTTATCGTGGAAGCGAAGAAATGGCCACAAGGACGGCAAGATTTTATATTAGCTTTCATGCGTTTGTCGTGAATATGGAACAAAGGAAACCGGACAATTTCCACTCTTTAACGAAAGATTTGCAGAGTGGTCAATTGCCCCGTCCCCCTGACCACATTGAAAAAGAAAAAACGCTTCCGCGTTATATTTCGCGAAAGCGTTTCTTTCTTATGCTTACGATTAACTCCGGTTTATTCCAAATCAAGATAATCGTAATATAAATTTAAAAGCGTATCCCCCAGTTTGTCTTTAGGATGCCAATGGTCAACAATATGAAGCGGATAGCCGGGCTGGAATTTCATCATAGAAAGGGCTTCCCGCATCTTTTCAATTTCTTCTTTTATATACTCCAAACTATCTTTCGGGTGACGGGTAGGCTTTTTAATTTCACTTTCAATTTTATCAAGTACAGCATCGGTAAAAAATAAAAACCTTCTCTGTTTCAACTTCATTGTCTGAGGCTTTACTTTCTTTTTTTCATTATTCATCTTTTTAACTTCCTTTTGTTATTGGAATGCCGGACACATATAAATAATAACAAAAGAAAGGCATTTTTTCAACTTTACAAAATGTAAACAATGTAAAGCTGTTTATATTTTATACTATTTCACAAAACGCGGAAGCAGAATTTTAAATTTACTGCCTGCGCCCTCGGCGCTTTCAATTGATATGGAACCGTGATGCAGCTGCACTATATGCTTAACTATGGAAAGCCCCAGTCCTGTTCCGCCGCTTTTTTTGGACCGCGACTTATTCACCACGTAAAATCTTTCAAACAATCTTGAAATGTGCTCTTTGGGTATACCTATTCCTGTATCCGACACAGTCAGTGATACAAATTCTCCGGCATTCTCTGCTTTTATATTAATCTCGCCTTTCTCGGTATACTTCAAAGCATTATCCGTAAGATTTATAAAAAGCTGTTCCATATTAAATTCATTAGCGTAAATATTGTTTAAATTATGCTGCGCACTCGAAATTATTTTAATGCCTTTTTCCTCGGCCTTCCTGCGATAGAAGCTGACAACATTATCTATTACACTAGCAATATTAAGCTCTTTTTTCTCCAGCTCTTTTATGTTTTCAAAAGACGAAAGAGAAATAAGATCATTTATTATATTCGACAGCCGCTGAGCCTGTTTTTTGATAACTTCAACATAACGCCTGTCTTCTATGGAAAGTTCTTCAGATTCCAAAGTTTCCGCAAAACCTATAATCGCCGTGACCGGAGTTTTAAGTTCATGAGAGGCGTTTGTTATAAAATCTTTTTTCAAATTTTCAAGCTGCTTAAATTTTGTCATATCTTTAAGCGAAATTACGAATTTGTCTTCATTTTTAACCTTTGAAATAACAAATGCAAAATCCTTACCCGCTGAAGAAAATTCGCCTGACATCAGATTATCCGTTTTGCTGTCCTTCATCTTCACTAAAGCATCTTCGATTGCTTTGCTTCTTAAAAACTCCCAAAAATGTCTTCCTCTTTCAGTATCGGGAAACATACTTTTGAACGCCTTGTTAAACAAAAGGGTTTTATCGCTCTTGTCTATCATTATTATACAATCCGAAACGGAAGCCAGCACTTTATCAAGCATTTCCTTCCCGTCATTAACTTCTTTAAATAAAAGGTTTATTTCGTCGGACATTTTATTGAAAGATTTGGCAAGCGCGCCTATTTCGTCTTCGCTGTCTATATCCGCCCTCGCGCCGAAATTGCCGGACGCGATTTCCATTGCCGCGCCGCTGAGTTTAGATATGCCCGAAGCAACTTTTTTCGATATTAAATATGAGGCGGCCAGAGCAATAAAAGCTATTAAAAGAAATACGAATGCCATATTTTTAAATATGCCGTTTGTAATAATGCTTATCTTTTTTATGGGAACGCTCAGTCTTAAAACCGCTGCCGGTTCTCCGTCGGTTTTTACGGGCAAAGCCATATAAAGCATATTTTCCTGGAGAGTAGAACTGTACCTTATCGATTTCCCGTACGGCTGACCGTCGACAACGGCTTTTATTTCTTCTCTGTTTAAGTGATTTTGCATTTTGGAAGCGTCATTTTCGGAATCCGCCAAAACGTTTCCGAGCAAATCGGTAACGGTTATCCTGTTATTGGAATTTGACGCCATGTCGCGGACAATACCGTCTAAAGACGCATATTCTTTTACCGCTAAAGATTTTTCTATTACGGGAATTATCAGTTTAGCGTTAGAAGTGAGTTCATGCGTAAAAAGTTCGACATTGGACAAATGGACATACTTTTTTGCCCCGCCGAACAAAAGTATTCCCAAAACTAAATATTTGACGATAAACAGTATGAACAATGTTTTAAACAAAGATTTTTTATTCTTCAATTTTATACCCCACTCCGCGGACGTTTTTTATCAGCTGCCCGTGTTCTCCGAGTTTTTCTCTTAGATTTCTTATATGCACGTCTATGGTCCTGTCTATGACAAGTTTATCGTCGCCCCAAAGATGATCCAAAATTTTATCTCTTGAGAAAACCGCGCCCGATTTTGACAAAAAGAGTTCCAAAATTTTAAATTCCGTAGTGGTAAGATCTACTTTTTTATTTTCGACCAAAACGGTAAATTTTTCTTTATCTATTTTTATTTTTGAAGAAGAAGCGGATTTTTTATCCTCTGCCGCCGGCGCGCCGGACGTTCTTCTCAGAACGGTTTTAACTCTTGCGATAAGCTCTTTGACCGAAAACGGTTTTGTAATATAATCGTCGGCGCCGAGTTCTAAGCCGACTATTTTGTCGCTCTCGTCAGATTTTGCGCTCAGAAAAACTATCGGTATTTCCGCAAATTCAGGATCCGCTTTCATTATCTTAGACACTTCAATACCGTCGGGATGAGGCATCATAATGTCAAGTATGACCAGATCAGGTTTCTGTTTTTTCAAAGTTTTTAAAAATGAAGAAGAAGTTGTAAAAGTTTTGACCTTAAAAAAATTCTTTTTAAGATTAACTTCCACAAGCTCAAGTATGTCTTCTTCATCGTCGACAGCATATATTAAATTGTTCATAAAATCCTTTTTAACGGCAGAGTGAAGAGTGGAGAGTGGAGATATTGTGTTTTCGCTTTGCGAAAACCTATTTATCTGTTTTGCCGGAGGCAAAACTCCTTATCTTCACTTTTCACTCTCCACTCT
>WRNH01000109.1 GCA_009776745.1 Endomicrobiia bacterium
AGTGAAAATATTGTGTTTTCGCATTTTGCGAAAACCTATTTGTATGTTTTGCCGCAGGCAAAACTCCTTATCTTCACTCTTCACTTTCCACTCTTCACTCTTTCTTTTATTAAACGGACATCATTATAGAAGTTTTGGAATGTTTAGTCAAAATAATTCCTCTTCCTGAGTTTTCGGCGGATTGAGCATTAAATCGAAAAATTTTTCGGAAAGGTTTTGCGCCAGCAGCGAATTATTGCAGACAACGGTAATTTTTACCTGTTTTTCGGATATTTCTTCAATAAAAAAAGCTGCTTCAGTTGAATCTAAACAATAATCAAAACTTTTTGCAAAATCAAAAGCCGTTATATAGCCTTTTTTAAAACTTTTGTTTGTTACTCTTGCCCTTAAATGTTTTATGAGGTCAACGGTCATGTCAAAACTTTCTTTTTTTGTCAATTCGAAAGTTTGCGAATATCTGCCTTTTTCTTCGTTCTCAAATTTTTGAACGGAAAATCCCGCAACGCGTTTAGGTATATCCGAAACCGCGCAAGATGATATGAGTATTGATAATGGAAGGATAAAAAAAATTCTACGCATCTGATTAATATTGTATAATGGATTATAACAAATAGCTTTGGGTAAGTAAATGTAGCGGAAAAGTAAAATATAAAATATAGAAAGTATGCTGTCTGGCATTAAGATTTTACTTTTTATATTTTATTTGCCGTCCCCGTTTGACAAAGTAAAAGAATTCATATATAATTACAAATTCAGACACTATGATAGTAGGCTGTATGAATGAATACTGGACATAAGTGTGAGTATACGGAGGTAGAAGATGGCTGTTAGACTGCGCCTGCAGAGAAGGGGCAAACCAAAAAGACCTTATTACAGGGTCGTGGCAATTGATCAGAGAGCGAAAAGAGACGGAGAACCTATTGAAATTCTCGGACAGTATGACCCTATTGCAACGGAAAATAAGTTTAATGTCAATATGGACAGAATAAACTATTGGTTGGGAACTGGAGCAAAAGCTTCTGAAACGGTTGCCGTTTTGATCAAAAAATCGCAACCCGCAGAAAGCAAATAGCCGAACATGGGAGGGAGTTATGAAAGAACTTGTTCTTTACATCGCAAAAGCGCTTGTTGACAATCCGGATCAGGTGGAAGTAAAAGAAATTGCCGGCGAAAAAGCTACCGTTTTGGAGCTTAAAGTTGCAGACGGCGACAGAGGTAAAATTATCGGAAAAGAAGGCAGAATAATAAAAGCTATAAGAATTATTATTAATTCGGCCTCTGCAAAGCTTGATAAAAGAGCTACCGTAGAAATAGTGGAATAAAGCAGGATCAAAATTAAATGAAGCAAAAAAATAAAGCCGTTCCGGGCAAAACCTGGAAGGTTTCTGATATTTTGGGATTTGAAGTGTTTGATCAAACTGGCGAGAGGCTCGGGATCCTTTCCGACGTTATATCTACCGGAAGCAATGATGTGTGGGTAGTAAAATACGACAATGAAGAGTTCCTCATACCTGCTTTGAGAAGCGTTATCGAAGAAGTTAATCTCTTGAGAAAAAAAATATTTGTCAGGCTGCCAAACGGCTTTGAATCCGTTTACAGCTCTGCAAAATCCGCAGACGGAATTTTGGAGTATAACGGTTATCCTGTGTATGAAGATTGATATACTGACGATATTTCCGGGAATGTTTCAGGGGCCTCTGACGGAAAGCCTTATAGGAAAAGCAAGAGAGAAAAAAATATTGGAAGTAAACGCGATAGACATACGTTCTTTCTCTAAAGATAAGCATAAAAAAGTTGACGATAAACCGTTCGGCGGCGGAGCGGGAATGGTGATGAAAGCCGAGCCGCTTTATGAAGCTATAAAAAGCGCGGGCGTAAAAAAAAGGAACTGCAAATACAAGAATCCTTACAATAAACCGTATGTTATTTATATGTCTCCGCAAGGCAAACCTCTCAACAGCGATATTGTAAAAAATCTTTCAAAATTCAAACATTTAGTTATTTTGTGCGGTCATTATGAAGGCATTGACGAGCGCATAATGAATTTTGTCGACGATGAAATTTCAATAGGCGATTATGTGCTTACCGGAGGAGAATTGCCCGCCATGGTTTTGACAGACTGCGTGGCAAGGATGATCCCGGGCGTAGTAAAAGAAGAAGATTCGGTAAAAAACGATTCTTTTTATAACGGTTTTTTGGATCATCCGCATTATACGAGGCCTGCGGTTTTCAAAGGAATGAAAGTGCCGGACGTTTTATTGTCGGGCGATCATAAAAAAATAGAACAATGGCGTAAAAACGAGTCTGCCCAAAGAACAAAAAAACGCAGACCGGATTTGATAAAAAGACAAAGTGAAAAGTGAAGAGCGGAGAGTGAAGATATTGAATTTCGGCAAAGCCGAAAAAGGCAGAGGATGAGAAGGTGGGATGTTGGGAAGATGGGTAAAGACAAGGACAACGACAAAGAAGAAACGACCACAGCTCCTCTGAGCATCTCAGCCTCCCACCCTCTCATCTTCTAAAAAGGGAGTAGGTAAAATGTCATTATTAGAACAAGTGCAGGCAGCGCAGAAAAAAAATCTCGGAGTTGATTTTAAATCGGGCGATCAGGTCAAGGTACACTTTAAAGTCGTCGAAGGTGAAAATGAAAGAATACAGGTTTTTGAAGGCGTAGTTATCAGAATGAAAGGAAGCGGGCTTTCCGAAACTTTCACGGTGAGAAAAGTTTCTTTCGGAGTCGGCGTAGAAAGAATTTTCCCTATTCATTCTCCCAGAATTGATAAAGTCGAAGTGGTAAGACGCGGAAAAGTGCGCAGGGCAAAACTTTATTATCTCAGAAATCTTTCCGGAAAAGCCGCAAGGATCGTAGAAGATTCTTCAAGAAAAAAAGTTTCCGTTCCGGCCACTGCCGCGGAAACCGAGGTTCCGGCCATAAATTAAAAACTTAAAGAAAAGATTAAAAAAAGCGGTGAGAAATAAAACTCTTCACCGCTTTTTTTAAGCATGCAAGGTATGCAAAATGGATTTATCCTTTGATAAAAAATTTTATGATAAAGGATTCCTTTCCATTGCCGGCATTGACGAAGCCGGACGGGGGCCTTTGGCTGGGCCTGTAGCAGCCGCGGCGGTAATTCTTCCCATAGACATATCTATTCCTTATCTGAATGACTCAAAAAAATTGACGGAAAAAAGGCGCAATGAGCTTTTTGGAATTATTAAAGAAAAAGCTTTGGCTTATTCTGTCGCCGTGATCGGCAATGATAAAATTGATGAAGTAAATATTCTTCAGGCGGCATTTATGGCGATGAAAAATGCGGTGCAATGTTTAAAAGTCGTTCCCGAATTATGTCTTGTAGACGGGAATCATAAAATCCCGAACTTCAATATAAATCAGGAAGCCGTTGTTGACGGCGACGCTAAAAGCGCGGCAATAGCGGCAGCTTCGATACTTGCCAAAGTTACAAGAGATAAAATCATGCGCGATTATGCCGAAAAATTTCCGCAGTACGGTTTTGACAAACATAAAGGATACGGCACCAAAATCCATATGGAAGCTTTAAAAAAATACGGCGCCTGCGAAATACACAGAAAAAGTTTTGCTCCGGTAAAAACGGCAATTGCAAATAGAGCGGCAAAGCCGCATAATTTTTAAGGTGCAAAATGGCTGATACAAGAAAAGTAGGATTTGATAAGGAAAAAGAAGCGGCAAAATTCCTTAAAGAAAACGGTTACAAAATTTTAGAAACAAATTTCACTACGATTTTCGGCGAGATAGACATAATAGCAAAACATAAAGACTGTTTGGTTTTCGTCGAAGTAAAATACAGAAGCAATCTTTCCGGCGGCACTCCTCAGGAAGCGGTAACTAAAACAAAACAGCAAAAAATCATCAAATCCGCAATTCTTTATTTAAAACAAAAAAACTTCAAAGACAGCTTCAGATTCGACATCGTGGCAATTACGGGCGACAAATTCGAGATAATAGAATCGGCTTTTTCTTCGGATAAATACTTTATATAAAAAAGATATATGCCTTCAGGCTTGCCGCAAGCGGCTATTATTGCCAATGCCTTCAAATACGTGTATAATATCTTTACGGAAGCCGTTACGCGGAGTTTTTTATGATAAAAATTTTGCTTGTGGATGACGAAATTTACGCAAGGGACAATATGGCAAAGCTTGTGCAGAGAAGAGGCTTTGACGTATGCGTCGCGGGCAATGCCGATGAATGTATTAAAGTTTTAAAAGAAGAAAACCCCGACGTTATTTTCCTCGATATTATGCTTCCCGATTTGGACGGAGACCATTTGTTTCATTACATAAAAGAAGTAAATGACAAAGCTCTTATTTATTTTATTACGGGCTCGGGCACTATTTTTACGGAAGAACATGCGAAAGAACTCGGCGCCGCCGGATATATGCAAAAGCCGGTTTATGTTGAAAACCTGTTTGCTCTTTTGGATGAAATAAAAATAAAATTTCAAAAAGGACAATCATGAAAAGAATAATTTGTCTTGCTTTGGCAATGCTTCTGTATTCAAACGCGGCATTCGGCTACGGAGGCGTAAATTATGACGATTTCAGCGAGTATAAATCCAAATACAGAATACTTTACGGAGCTATTCTCGCCGCAGGAGGGATTGCTCTTGCTTATGACGGATTCAGAACTGTAAAAGTTAATAAATCCAAACCTGCGGTAGGATTGAATTTTTCGTCGTATTGGTATAATGACGGGAATTACAAGTATGTTATTAATACGGAGGGAAATATAATAAATGCAGGTAATGTTGATTTAAGAAATATAAAAGTCTGGGTAAGATATAAAACTAAAGAAATCGGCACCGGTGAGTTATCCAATCAATACCGAATAAGCGAATTCGGTACACAGATAAAATTTGAAGGAAATGCTTCCATAGGGCCTCTCGGTAATCTTGTCATCGGCGAAACGGTAAAATGGGACGGAGGAACTATTCAATATCCGACAGTTGAGGGAGGACTTACAAATCCGCCAATGGGAACAGAGACTACAAGCCTAACTGATCCGAATTATGTAGATTTTAATTATTCCTACCCGAATTCTGTTCCGTCGGAGCTTGTTGATATCGTGAAAATAGAATATGACTATACAAAAAAATATAAAGAAGAGATGAATAATCAATACGAAGGTTTGCTTGGCGTTCTGTTAATTGCCGGAGGCGCGTATTTGCTCATTGATTATTTTGTCAGTCTGAGAAGGTTTGATTACTACATGAAGAAAAACAATATGGATGTTTTTGTCGCAAACAGCGGAGAGGAGTTCAAACTGATGCTTTCGAAAAAACTGTAAACGGCAGTTAATTTAAAAATTTTTAAATCCCTGTTTTTGTAAACGAACGTTTTTCAAACAAAGGCAGGGATTTTTTTATTTGCAGAATACCTTGCGGCAGGCATGCTGTTTTTTTGCAAAATATATGGCGAATTCAAGTTGCTAATGCAACAGTAGAATTAAAAACCTCCTGAGGTGTTAAATAATCCAAACATTTTCTGGGTCTGTTATTAAGCCAAGTTTCTAC
>WRNH01000110.1 GCA_009776745.1 Endomicrobiia bacterium
ACATTCCAGCCGAAAGCTTTGTATTTTTCCGCCAGCGGATGTATGTTCATGATTTTTCTTGTTTCACCGTCGATCTGCAAACCGTTGTCGTCGATTATCGCGCACAAATTATCAAGTTTAAAATGAGACGCCGCCATTACGGCTTCCCAAATGCTTCCTTCCTGCTGCTCGCCGTCGCCCATAAGCACATACACCCTGTTAGCGCTCTTTGCCTGTTTAAGCCCGACGGCAATCCCGGCTCCGATAGAAAGACCGTAGCCGAGCGAGCCGGTTGAAATTTCGATCCCCGGCAAGCCTTTGTCTTTTGCGGGATGTCCCTGAAGCCTGCTGCCTGCCTGTCTTAAGGTACAAAGTTCGTCGCCGGTTATGCATTCAAGCTGGGCGAGCACCGCATATAAAACCGGACAAACGTGGCCTTTTGACAAAACAAAATAATCTCTGTCCTGATCATTAGGATTTTTCGGATCAAATTTCATATGATTAAAATACAATCCGACCAAAAGTTCCACGGCAGATAAACTTCCTCCCGGATGTCCCGAACCGGCAAGCCCCAGCATTCTGATAATATCTTTACGCACCATGGCAGATATTATTTTCAAATCCGATGTCTGCATTACAACTCCTTTTAACGGCAGTTAGTAATGAGTAATGAGTAGTTAGTAATTGTTGTGCGCGGTTTCACCGCGCTTATAAATAGGTGCGCTTTGCGCACTCCTTAATTACTCATTACTCGTTACTAATTACTAATTACTCCCTGCCTTTTTACCTAACTTGGCATCTTGAAAGTTCGTCGTATAAATTTGCGTTTTCTATAATGATCGCCGCCTGATTGGCAATCATGACAATTAAATTTTTATCTTCTTCGCTGTAAGCGTCCGGCACGTGTTTGCCTACTCTTAAAACGCCGATAACCTCGCCGTCGACTATAAGAGGAACTATTATTATTGATTTTATCCCCCACTGCTGCGCGCTTTGGCTTTTTATCGCGGGATCAACGGTAGCGTCGGCGCTCAAATAAGGAACGCCTTCCCTGAAAGTTTTTGCCGACAAAGAATTTTGGTCGTCTTTGTCTATTGTCAGCATGACTTTATCCTGACCGCCGGTAAAATACGCGCCCTTCTGGGTCATAAGCCGCCCGCTGTGTTTATCGTAAAGCAGCACTGCGCACAAATCGGCTTCAAAAGCGTCTTTTGTGACTTCAATTATCTTAGCCAGTGTTTTTTCGACGTCCGGAGCGCTTTCTATAGCCGACGATATTCTTTGGAGAAAAGTAAGATCCTTGACCTTCTTTTCAAGTTCCGAATACAATTTAACCTTTTCGACAACACCGGATAAAAGCACGGCTATATGCTCGACTATTTTAACGTCATTATCCGAAATTTCCGAACCGAATTTATTGACGGGAAGTATTATGCCGATAACGCCATCGTTATGTTTAATCGGGACAAAAACCGCGGAAGACATCGGAATCACTTTAAGGAATTCCGGACAGCCCTGTTTTAAATTCATAAGACTGTTGAAAACAACCGTCGTTTTTTTCTCCTCCAAAGTATTTATCAAATCTGAATTCCCAGCGTTAAATGAAAACTTCGCGAGATTTTCACTTTTTATTCCGAAAGAATCTTCAAGAAATACAAAGTCTCCATTTTTTTCATTTTTAACGAGCACGGCAGTAGTTTCCATGCCGGTAAGTTCCATAATTTTATCTATGACGATATGCATTATACCGTTCAAATTAAATTTGGCGGAAGCAAATGCCGATATGTCATAAAGCGCTTTGATATCTCTTACCTTTCTTATAAGCCTTGCGTTAGTCTGTATAAGCTCGTTGGACGCCGTGTTAACCTCGGTTTCAAGGCGGCGATTAAGTTCCTGAACCTTGTCATAAAGCTTTACGTTTTTTAACGCTATTGATAAATATTTACCAACCGTTGAAATTGTATCCGCGATATCGGTATTGAATATATCCCCATTTTTTCCGCTTACGTTAAGAACGCCGAGACATAAATTATTTTCATCCATCAGCGGAGTATTTATCTGCGTCACGGCTCCTTCATGAAGAAAGTCTTTCACTAATTTTTCGTCAATCGCTTTTAAATCTTTGACCGCGACCATTTTTCCCATTATAAACGCGTCCGCAATGGGATTTCCTTCTTCAACTTTTATACTTTTGAAAAATTTTTGCGAATAGCCGCGTTTAGCGGTTATTTTTAACGAACCGTCTTCGCCGGGAAGAATAACCGCGCACATAGCGTCTGGAAATTTTTTCTGTATTATGCTCATTATCACGTTAAATATCCGGTTCATATCAATTTGGAAAGTGAGAGCTTTCGATACGGAAAAAAGCATTTGGACAGTCGTGTTAATATCTATTACTTTTGAATTAAGCTTTTTAAGCGACTCTCCCATTTCTTTCCAGATGCCGCTCTTGTATTTAAATCTTATTTCTAAAGAGTTCCCGTTTGAAATACTCTTTATCGCCTGCTTAAAATCCGAAATCGGCGCTATAAACTTCATGGCCACATAAACCGCTGCAAGACCGAATACAAGAATTACAGACAATAACAAAGAAGCCAAAACTATTAAAATGTTTTTTCCTGTGAGAAAAGAACTCGCCACAAGTTCCGGAGAAGGCCATACTTTTATCCATCCCACAATTTTATCCCCTACAGTGACGGGATAAATAACATTTAAAGCCCACAAAACATTCTCTCTTTTTCTCAAACCTTCGGCATAATTCACGCTTTTGTCTTCATTTAAAAAAGCGTAAGTTACAATCTCTTCACTCTGCTCCAAGTCGGTAAAATACAATCTCATCTGATCTTTAGAGTCTCTTGACGGAGCCGCATCTGCCGCAGAAAGTTCGCTCCGTGCCTTTGCGACAACAGGATTAAGGGATTTTTGCACAGTACTCTGAAACCAATGATAAACCACAAAAATCCAGATCAACACGGCCGCTATAAGCATGAGCATGGTAACAATTAAATACTTTATAATATTCTTTTTCATTTATACCTTTTTAACTGAAAACATGAACCTAAATTCCCGAATACAGCCTTCAAGGGCGCCTGACGGTGTCATTTTTTATTAAAACCGAAGACGTTCCTATCCTCGACGCGCCGGCTTTCAAAAAAGATTCTGCCTGTTCATATGTCTTTATGCCGCCGGATGCTTTTATTTTCACGTTTTCCGGCACTGATTTTTTTATAAGCCCGATATCTTCAAGTTTTGCGCCGCCCGCGCCGAACCCCGTTGAAGTTTTGACAAAATCCGCACCGCTTTCGCAAACAAGCTTTGACGCTTTTATAATTTCTTCGCCGGTCAAAAAACATGTTTCTATGATAATTTTAAGAATTTGTTTATCCGCCGCTTTTCTAAGTTCCGCAAGTTCCGATAAAACATAGCCAAACTTTCCGGATTTAAAAGCCGATACGTTCATAACCGCGTCTATTTCATCCGCGCCGTCTTCAACGGCTTTTTTTATTTCAAAAACTTTTGAAGCCGTAGAGGCATATCCCGCAGGAAAACCTATAACGGTCGTGATCTTCACGCCGGAATTTTCAAGAAACCGTTTACACTCTTTAACCGTATAAGGCGGAATGCAGACTGAATAAAATCCGTAATCTTTTGCTTCTTCGCACAATTTTTTAAACATTTCAACGGACGCGTCCGTTTTGAGAAGCGTAAAATCAATATATTTTGATATACCGTTTACCATGTATACTTCACTGTATATGTTACAGTTTTTTCGGAATTAGCCGGCACGTTTATCAAAACTTCCGCGATACGCGAATCTTTCTTATTAAATTTAGCCGAACTTTCGATGATTTTCCACTCATTCCATCTGTGCATCGGCTCAACGATGTTTACGTCAACGGCCGTGTCTTTACTGTTTTTTACGGTAATGCTGTAACTTTCTTCCGCGCTTCGCGAAGCCGACTTATAATTCGTCTGTTTTCTTTCTCCGGTTATATCAAAAGCATTGCCCGTATAAATCGAAAGTTTTGCGTCTTTGGCAGTATGGTCAATATTGTCCTCGCCGATAAATTCCATAGAATCGCCGTCATATTTACTGACTCTGACTCTTCCTTTAGGCAGAGGAATGCCGAGATTGTTTTCTTTTGAGTTTTTGAAATCAAGATTGATCGTTACCTTTGTTCCGTTCTGCGAACCGTTGTAGGTGAATACTTTTTGTATCGGAACGTTTCTTGCCGTCGTAAACTCGATCTGTTTGATCTCATTATTTTTTATGGTCGACTTTCTCTGAAGTTCGTACATATGGTATTCAAAAAAAGATTTTTCCTGAAAAGAAGGGGCAGCTGCCGCCTTCTCCGCATCCATGTCATATTTCATTCTCGCCACCGCTGCAAGCATTCGCGGAGCAACCATATTCACGTCGCCGGCAATAAGTTTAAGTTTTGCGTTTTCATAAGCTGCGCCCGACATATTATTTATCGTGACCCATCCGGTAATATCAGCCATCGTATCTTTTTCGTTTGTAACAAGCACATAGTCTGCGTTCCAGCTTATCCCGCCGGTCTGGTAGGAAACTTCCATTTTTTTATTTCCGGAAACTTCGCTTGCGACAAGCCATACCAAAGTCGGCTTTAATCTCAACCCTTCTGGAAGTTTAGAAAGAGAAACCTCACCCTGCGGTTTTATCACTATTTTATCGGACGTCTGCACCACAAGCCCGCCGGAAACGGACAAAAGGGTTCCTTTAAGTTTACTCCTTTTATCTTCGCCGGTCCTTTCAATTTCAATGTCTTTGCCGATATATTTAGTAAGCAGTTTATCCGTGCTTACCAAATCATAATCAAAATTCTGTTCCAAAACTTTTATTTTTGAAACTTCGCCTGCATCGCTTAAAAATTTCGGCAAAACGCTCGTAGGGTCTATCTGCGAAGCCACATTGTCAAATTCAATGACCTGCACGCCTTGTTTGACGCTCACTTCCCTGATCTCTTTCACAAGCGCCCTGTTATTATTGTAAACGGTAACCGCCACATCGGCACATACGATCTGCGCCGATAGAAAAAATACTCCTAAAACAAAAACTAAAACTTTTTTCATTTTTGCACCCTTTTTTAACGGCAGAGTGGAAAGTGAAGAGTGGAGAGTGAAAATATTGTGTTTTCGCATTTTGCGAAAACCTATTTGTATGTTTTGCCGCAGGCAAAACTCCTTATCTTCACTCTTCACTTTCCACTCT
>WRNH01000111.1 GCA_009776745.1 Endomicrobiia bacterium
GTTCCTGTTATAGGAACCAGAACCGTTGATATCCTTAAAGAAAATAAAGTCAGAGTTATGGCAATAGAAGCAGGCGTTACGCTGATTTTGGACAGGACGGAAGTTGAGAAAAAAGCCAAAGAAAGCGGAGTAACAATTGTTGCAGTATAACGGCAATTAACAATGAGCAAATTACAATTTACAATAATTGTTATTTGTTAATTGTAAATTGTTAATTATATAGATAGAGGAAAAAAATGATAAATGCGGCTCATCCGGTTATCGGGAAAAGAGAAAGACAGCTTATCAATGAGGTTTTGGATTCCGGAATGCTTGCCAGCGGTAAATATGTCGAAAGATTTGAACGGTCTTTTGCANAGTATTCCGGTGCAAAATTCGGTATAGCAACAGCCAACGGCACAACGTCTTTGCATGCCGCTCTTTTGATGTGCGGCGTAAAACCCGGGGATAAAGTCGTAACGACGCCTTTTTCATTTATAGCTACGGCGAACTCAATTCTTTTCTGCGGGGCAAAACCCGTTTTCGCGGATATTGACCCGCTAACTTACAACATAAATCCCGCCGAGCTTGAAAAAATACTTAAAAAAGAAAAAAACGTTAAGGCTGTTTTAATAGTACATCTTTACGGGCTTATGTGCGACATGGCGGCAATACTTAAGCTGCGGAAAAAATATAATTTCAAAATTATAGAAGACGCCTGTCAGGCGCACGGAGCCGAGTTTAAAGGTAAAAAGTCCGGTTCTTTAGGCGATGCGGCGGCATTTTCTTTTTACGCCACAAAAAACATGATGACCGGCGAAGGCGGGATCACGCTTACCAATGACTCAAAAATGGACGCGTACGCCAGACAGCTGATCAACCACGGAAGAGAAGGCCACTCCACCCATACTGTTTTAGGATATAACTACAGGCTTACAAATATTGCGGCGGCAATAGGCATAGCTCAGCTTGAGCAGCTTGAAGACTGGACGAAAAAAAGAATATCCAATGCCCAAAAATATAATAAAGCTTTTGAAGGTTTGGATTTTATAAAAACGCCTGCCGTTCCAAAAAATCACAGACACGTTTTTCATCAATATACGCTGAGAGTTAAAGATTCAGAAAGAGAAAAGTTTATAAAATATCTCAGGGATAACGGTGTGGGATGCGGGATATATTATGATACGGCGATGTATAGGCAGCCTCTTTACAAAAAGCTCGGATATAAAGCCGGATTATGTCCGGAAGCCGAAAAGGCGGCAAAAGAAGTTGTATCAATTCCGGTTCATCCGTCTTTGTCAAAGTCCGATACGGATAAGGTGATAAAAATAATTGCGAATTACAAATAAACGGCAAATAACGAAAGGTTGTAAAAATGAAAATAATTAAAACGGCGGTTATCGGAGTAGGTTCTCTGGGACAGCATCATGCCAGAATTTTGGGGCAGCATCCGAATGCAAAACTTGAGTATATTGTTGATACCGACGAAAAAAGAGCCGGAAAAATTATAAAATCAAATAAATTGAGCGCTGCGGCTTTAACGGATTTTAAACGACTTATAGGTAAAGTTGACGCTGTTGTAATAGCCGCTCCTACGCAATTTCATTATCAGATCGCAAAACCTCTTTTGGAAAGCGGGATACATTGTCTGGTGGAAAAGCCTGTTACCCTAAATGTCGAAGAAGCCCAGAGTTTGATCGAGACCGCGCAAAAAGGCAATGTTGTTCTTCAGGTGGGGCATGTCGAAAGATTTAATCCGGCGGTCATAGCGGCGGCTCCTTATATTAACAATCCGAGATTTATAGAAGTTAACAGGCTCGGACCCTATGACCCAAGGACCGCGCATATCGGCGTTGTTTTGGATTTGATGATACATGATTTGGATATGCTGTTTTACTTGGTAAAAGATAAAGCGGTTTCTTTTGAAGCGCACGGAGCTAAAATTCTTTCCGAAACGGAAGACATAGCGAAAGTTCGTCTTAAATTCGCGAACGGATGCGTTGCAGACGTTTCGGCAAGCAGAGTTTCATTGGATAAGTACAGAAGGATAAGGATTTTTCAGCCCGACGCGTATATTTCAATAGATTATGCCGGCAAAAACTTTAAAATGTACACAAAAAAGGAAGGAAGAGAAAAAATAACTTCTTTTCTTGACATAGACATCAAAAAACCTAAAATCCCTTCAAATGAGCCTCTTTTCTACGAATTGGATAATTTTTTAAACAGCGTTATTGAAGGCAAAAAACCTATGGTTTCAGGAGAACAGGGACGAGACGCGGTTGAACTGGCGCATAATATTCTTAAACAGATGATATTTTAAACGGCAGCTAATAAGGTAAAAGGCAGCAGGTAAAAAGTCGTTGCGTTTCGGCTTTGCCGGAACTTATTTATACGTTTTCGCTTAGCGAAAACTCCAAAACTATTACCTATTACTTTTTATCTGCCGTTAAAAAGAGGTCAAGTGTCAAATAATAAAATCTTCATATCAGCAGGGGATTTGTCCGGCGAAATACATGCCGCGAATTTGATCCGCGAAATTAAAAAGATAAACCCTTCATGCCGTATTTCGTCAGCCGGCGGCGCTAACCTTAAATCGGTTTCAGACAATTTTATTGAAGATATAGTCAATATAAACGCCTTCGGTTTTTTGCCCATAAAGCCTTTTTTCTTTCTTAAAAACGTGCTGAAAAAACTCGTAACGTATTTTGAAACGGAAAAACCCGATAAAGTTATTTTGACGGATTATTACGGTTTTCATATCCATGTTGCCAAAGCCGCTAAAAAATTAAACATTCCGGTTTATTATTATGTCAGTCCGCAGGTTTGGGCGTCCAGAAAAGGCAGAATTAAAACTTTGGCGAAAAATATTAAAAAGATGCTTTGTATTCTTCCTTTTGAAGAAAAACTGTATAAAGAAAACGGCGTTGACGCCGTTTTTGCCGGAAATCCTCTGATAGATACGGTTCCCGAAAAAAATAAATTTGAAATTTCAAATCCTCCGTTAATAGGCTTATTTCCGGGAAGCAGAAAAAACGTAATAAAAAAACACATGCCCGTGATTTTGGAAACGGCGAAAATTTTGAAAGAAAAACTTAACGCTGACTTTATAATGTTCGGCGTGAATAAAAACGCGGAGCATAAACTGCCTGA
Organism: Endomicrobiia bacterium; assembly: GCA_009776745.1. GTDB lineage: Bacteria > Elusimicrobiota > Endomicrobiia > Endomicrobiales > Endomicrobiaceae > Endomicrobium_B. The sequence continues at coordinate 3,130 of WRNH01000111.1, forward strand.
GTATATAAAATTTGAAGCAGGCAATGATTTTGAAAAAAGAAAGCTTATAGATATTGCCATATGCCCTTCCGGAACTGTCAGTCTGGAGAACTCATTGCTGGGCATACCGATGGCGGTAATGTATAAGCTGTCATATTTCAATTATTTCCTCATAAAAATGATAGCCAAAGTAAAATATATAACGCTGGCAAATATACTTGCCGGTAAAGCAATAGTTCCGGAATTTATACAGTTTGACGCAAAGCCCGAAAATATCGCAAACTCGGTTATCGAACAGCTGAATCCGGAAGTTTATCCTTTAAAAGTTAAAGATTTGCTTGAGTTTAGAAAAGTCCTCGGAAAACCCGGAGTAAGCAAAAGAACCGCGGAGATAATTTTGAACGATTAAAAAAAGAAGGGTGGAGAGCGGAGTGAACGGCAGCGGCAAAAACAAAATGAACATAGCTGCTCCCCATGCATATATGCATCTAAGCTTCCAAAAGGAATGAATAATGTCAACAACAAAACAAGAACCGTTTAATAAAAAAGTCGATTTGAAAAGATTTACGAAATATCTTATTCCGCATATCCCGAGATTTATAGGCGCGATGCTTTCTATGGGGCTGTTTTCGCTTATGAATCTTGTTTCGCTGTGGTTTGTAAAAAACGGGATCGACGGCATTTTTATGAAACAGGAAGTTTATTTTTTTAATTGGACTTTTACAAGCACGGACATGCTTATGCTTGCCGTTATAGCCGTTCCGATAATATTCGCTTTAAAGGGACTTGGCAGCTACGGAAGGTCGTATCTTTTGAATTATATAGGGCAGAATATCATCAGAACTTTAAGAATAGAACTTTATGACAAACTTATTTCTTTGTCTCACGATTTTTACATAAGAAATTCTTCGGCGAAAATGATGTCCAGGGTTACCAACGATTTGGGCTCCATGCAGAATGCTTTGGTGAAAGTTCCTCCGAGTATTTTAATGGACGGGCTTACGTTTATTTTTATGATAGGCACGGTTTTTTACCTTAACTGGAAATTTGCGCTCATTACTTTTATAGGTTTTCCGATAGCGGCTATACCGCTCATAATATTTTCAAAAAAAATCAGAAGAGCATCTAAGGAAGGACAGATCCAGATGGCGGAAATTTATTCTTCGCTGCACCAGATGCTTAACGGATTTTCCGTCATAAAAGCTTTTAAAACTGAAAAACACGAGCATGACAGATTCCAAAATGACAATAACAAATTCTACCATATAGCCTTAAGGATCATAAGAGTTGACGCGCGTTCAAGCCCCATAATGGAATTTATGGGCGCTATGGCAGGCGCGGCGATATTGTTTCTCGGCGGACGCGATATTATTAACGGCGTGTGGACTACAGGCGCGTTTGTCACGTTTTTGGGCGCGGTATTTCAGATGTACCAGCCTATTAAAAATTTTGCGAACGTAAATTCGCAGATACAGGGCGCTTTGGCGGCCGCGGAAAGAGTTTTTGAAGTTTTAGACGAGCAGCCTTCGATACAAGACCAAAAAAACGCCGTTATTTTAAAACCTTTTGCGAGATCCATAGTTTATAAAGACATTACGTTCGGATATTTGCCGGACAAAAGCGTGATAAAAGATTTTAATATGACTATCAATTACGGCGAGACAGTAGCTTTCGTAGGGCATTCGGGTTCGGGCAAAACCACGCTGGCAAATCTTCTTTTGAGATTTTACGACCCTCAGCAAGGGCAGATTCTGATTGACGGTCAGGATATAAAACGCGTTACGCTTGAATCTCTGCGTAAACAAGTTGGCATAGTCACGCAGGACGTAATGCTTTTTGACGATACGGTCAAATACAATATAGCTTACGGAAGTTTCGGCGCTTCAGAGGAAGATGTGATAAAGGCGGCCAAAAACGCCAATGCGCACGATTTTATATCAAAACTTCCCGACGGATATGACACGCAAGTCGGGGAAAGAGGATTAAAA
>WRNH01000112.1 GCA_009776745.1 Endomicrobiia bacterium
TGGAAACAGAGTCCGGACTTGCGCCAATAACAGAACGGATCGGCAATACCGGCTGCTTAATTTTTGCGACGGGAACAGCTTTTACCATACCCGCTATCGCCGCTTTCTCAACAGCCGGTTTGAGAATACCGTCAGCCGCTGATTTTGAAACAGGATTCTGATCTTTAATTTCCGGCTGCTCATCAAACTTTTTACCCAAAATCAATTTCATAAAATCCCCCTTTAACGGCAATTACAAATTGGGTTTCTCTAAAAACCCCGCTTTTGTCATACCCGTGAAAACGGGTAGCCATGTTGCTTTTAAATGTGTCCGACGATAACGACAAAAATGGATTCCCGTTTTCACGGGAATGACACCACTTTAGATAGGTTTTTAGAGAGACCCAATTACAAATTACGAATCAAAGACAAAGACTTAACGGCAAAAATATTTCCTCTCATTCGCAGTTAATCCGTTGATTCGTAATTGGGACGAAGTCCCCGTAATTCGTAATTATTTCAACTATCTCTTCCGGCTTGCTGACGATATGATCAGGATTATATCTTTTTATGTAATTTAAGTCGGAGTATCCGTATAAAACAGCCATAGAAGCGACGCCTGCGGCTTTGGCGGCTTTGATATCGTTTTCGCCGTCGCCTATCATTATGGTTTTTTCGGGAGAGGATTTTGTTATTTTTATCAAATCAAGGATCGGTTTTGGGTCAGGCTTTTTAACTCCTGCGGTATCTCCGCCCCAGATTTCCGTAAAATATTTATCAAGACTCAGCCTGCGTACTATCTCGCGTGAAAAAAATTCCGTTTTATTTGAAAGGATGGCTTTCTTTTTATTTTGAAGAGATTGAAGCGTTTTTTCTATTCCGGCATAAGCAATTGTCGTGTCAGTCAGACAATCGGCATAATGACGTTTAAACTTTTCCAAAGCGTCGGCAAGAATTTCGCCGCTTTTTTCCGGGACGACTTTATCAACTAAAACCTTAACGCCGCTTCCGAGATAAGAGCGCACTTTATCTATGGTAAGCGGTTCAAAACCGAAATCTTTTCTTACCGCATTGACCGCGGTCGTAATATCTTTTTGCGAATCAATAATAGTCCCGTCCAAATCAAAAATCAGGAAATCATAACCCATGATAAAGTCCAATTACGAATTACGAATTACGGGGACTGCGTCCCAATTGGCTCTCTCTAAAAACCTATCTAAAATGGTGTCATTCCCGTGAAAACGGGAATCCATTTTTGTCGTTATCGTAGGACACATTTAAAAGCAGCATGGATACCCGTTTTCACGGGTATGACAAATTTGGGTTTTTAGAGAAACCCAATTACGAATCAACTGCAAAAAGCCTTTTAGTCTTTTATTCGTAATTCGTAATTGGAAGCAAAGCTTCCCGTAATTCGTAATTGCCGTTTATATGTTCTGCTGCCACTTAACGAGGTCGGGGATGGACTGGACTTCGCCGGCATACTGAGGCATAACTCTTATCGTGTATCCGCAGTGCCCGACTTTATTTGTCTTCACTTTGCCTTCATATATATAGTTGTCGCCTTCTTTTGAAACAAGCCTCATTTCGTCTATTGAAGCGTCGCTTATTCTGTGCTTCGAATCGAAATAGCCGCTGTAGATCTGCACGCTCACGTCGTCCGGAGCTATTGAACCGAGATAAATTTTTGCCTGCACGGTCAGGTCATTGGTTATGCTTATTTCATTTTTGGAATTATCTTCCGAAGAAACGATTTTTATATGATTCCAGTTATTTACAAGATTTTTCTGCCATATTGATTTTTTCTTCGCAAAAGCAAAATTATCTTTTTTAAGTTTTTCATGTTCCAGAGCCAAAGGAATATAGAATTTCTTCGCATACTCTTCGATCATTCTGTTTGTATTGAAGACCGGGCCCAAAGTCTGCATTGAAGTTTTCATCTTTTTTATCCAGCCGCGCGGAAGCCCGTCTTGTCCCCGGTTAAAATATAAAGGGATTATTTCTTTTTCAAGGGTTTCATAAATCGCCGTGCTTTCAACTTCATCCTGATACTCTCTGTCCGGATATTGGTCAATGGAACCGATTATCCAGCCGTTGTCTCCGTTGTAGCCTTCGCACCACCATCCGTCGAGCACGCTGAAATTTATCACGCCGTTCACTGCCGCTTTCATTCCGCTCGTTCCGGAAGCTTCTTCCGGCCTTAGAGGATTGTTAAGCCATATGTCGGTCCCCTGAACAAGATAATGCGCGACATTCATATCATAATCTTCCAAAAATATGACTTTATGCCTGAGATCCGGATCTTTTGATAAGGCAACTATGCGTTTGATCAATTCTTTTCCGTTATTGTCCTGAGGATGAGCTTTTCCGGCAACCATTATTTGCACGGGATGTTCTTTATTGGTAAGAATTCTTTTGATTCTTTCCAAATCTCTGAAAATAAGAGTTCCGCGCTTATAGGAAGCAAATCGTCTGGCAAAACCTATAGTCAATGCTTCGGGGTCAAGCACTTCGTCGGCCTGATTTATGTCTTTTTGCGAAGCGCCTCTTCTCATAAGCTGTTCTCTTAATCTTGCTCTGGCAAATGAAACAAGCCTCTCTCTTCTTCTTTCATGGCTTCTCCAGATCTCAGCGTCAGGAATTTGGGACACTCTCTGCCATATTGTATGATCGGCAGGCTCGTCCTTCCACGAAGATCCTAGATATCTGTCGAAAAGGCCGGCAAATTCGTAAGAAATCCACGTATTTGTATGGATACCGTTTGTAATATTGGTTATGGGAACTTCTTTTTTCGGAAGTTCCGGCCATATTCCCGACCACATATCCCTTGAAACCGTGGCGTGCAGCCTGCTTACGCCGTTGGCTTTGCTGGACATTTTAAGCGCAAGAATTGTCATTGAAAAATTTGACGGTTCCGACGGTTTTATCTCTTTTGTAGGGAATGAACCCAGAGACAAAAACTGTTCTTTGGAAAGACCCAGCCGTTTGTATAAAGGCTCGAAATATTTCAAAACAAGTTCCGCAGAAAACATTTCATTTCCCGCAGGCACGGGAGTATGAGTCGTAAAAGCGCAGGAACTTTTTACCGCGTGAAAAGCCTCGTCATAAGAAAGCCCGTGGTCTTCAATAAGCTCTTTTATTTTTTCAAAAAGCAGAAATGCCGAATGCCCTTCATTTATGTGAATTACGCTCGGATCTATTCCAAGCGTTTTCAAAAGCCTTATTCCGCCCATTCCCAAAACTATTTCCTGCCTTATTCTCATATCCCTGTCGCCGCCGTAAAGCTGGCCGGTAATATCTCTTACTTCCCTGGGATTATCGCTGAAATCTGTATCCAGAAGATAAAGAGGCACCCTGCCGACCTGAAGCTTCCAGACTCTGACATAAACTTTTTGTTTGGGCATGTCTATTTCTATTTTTAACGTATTTCCGTCGCTGTCCTTAATAAGTTCCAAAGGCATGCGGAAAAAATGGTTTTCGCTGTACTCTTCCTGCTGCCAGCCGTCAAAGCTCAAAAACTGTTCAAAATATCCGAATCTGTAAAGAAGTCCCACGCCGACCAAAGGAAGACCCATATCGCTTGCGGATTTCAAATGGTCGCCGGACAATACGCCTAAACCGCCGGAATAGATCGGAATGCTTTCGTGTATGGCAAATTCTGTCGAAAAATACGCGAATTTCAAATTGCCGTAATCGGAACAGCATTCGTGAAACCACGTGTTCATCGTCATATATTTATCAAGCCCGTTTTTAACTCTTTCCATATGGGAAACAAAACTGTCGTCTTCGGCAAGCTGTTCAAGCCTTTCCTGGCGTACCATGCCAAGCATAGCTTTCGGGCTGTGATAAGTTTCTTCCCACATATCCCTGTCAAGCCTTCTAAAAAGCTCGACGGCATCGCTGTTCCAGCACCACCACATATTATTGGCTATGGCAAGCAGCGGAGACAAAACTTCAGGAAGATTCGGAGTTACTACAAAAGATTTCGCGTTTAACGCAACAAATGTCTCTTGGTTTTCATTGAATAGATCTTGATTCATACATGCTCCTTGGTTTTATTGCCTCATAAATATTAAAATATGATATAAACTTTATATTATAAAATCAATGTTTTGAAAAAACGGAAAGGAATGTATTTCTGAATATGTTCACTCTCTATTTTATTCCACGGATATAACTTTTATTTCGACTCTCCTGTTTTCCGCAGATGCGGTATTTTCTTTATTTACAAAATTCTCCGCTCCGAATCCCTTTGGTTCTATTATTTCAAAATCTATATCGCTGTCAGCGAGCTCATTGGCAACGGCCGCAGCTCTTTTAAGAGAATATTGCATGTTGATTTCAGCGCCTCCGGTTGAATCGGTATAACCCTCAACCATCACTTTAAACTTTTCATTATTATTGTTTTCAATATAGTTTTTGATTTCTTCGGCAGCCCTCCATACTTCTCTTACGCCGTCAGGAGTAAGCTCAAACTGCGAACTGCCTGCAAACAATCTGCTCTGCAGGAATACAAAATGGAGTCCGGCAGTTTTATCGCCTGCCGCATCCGGTTCGGTTTTTGCGGCAGTTTCAAACTTTTCCAAAGATTCTTCGGTTTCTTTGGCAAACGGCTGTTCGGAAACAGCCTGAACATCATTTTCGGTTTGAACAGCTTCTTTTGCTACCTTTTCTCTTACAGCCAATTCCGCAGCGGCAATTTTTTGAGCTGTTTCATATTCGATTTTTTCTCTTGCTTCGTTTTCGGAAGATTCCCTTTTTCGCTTACCTTTCTCTGCTTTTTCAGAAGCTTTTTCTGCCGCAGCCGCTTCTTTCTCTTTTTGTTTTTGAACCGCCTCTTCTTTTTTGCGTTCTTTCTCTTCGGCTTCCTGTTTCGCTTTCAACTCTGCCGCTTCTTTTTTTACTTTAGCCTTTTCGTCTTTTTCAGCCTGCTTTTTAATCAATGCTTCCGCTTTAGCTTTTTCGTCCGCTTTTTTATTTGCTTCTTTTTCTTCTGCTTCAGTCTGCCTTCTTGCAAGCTCCGCGGCCTTTGTTTCTTCATCCGCTCTTTTCTTTGCCTCAGCCAATGT
>WRNH01000113.1 GCA_009776745.1 Endomicrobiia bacterium
TATGCGTACGCCGACATAACCTACCGGGACCTGAAAAAAACTGCCCCATGCTATTGAGAAAATAAGCAGAAAACCGGCCACAATAGCAACCGTTTTGATAATGGCTTTTGTTTCATTGTTTGGAAAATCAACTTTGTAAACGTTCATTTAACATCTCCTTTTTGGAAGATGAGAAGTTGGGAAGCTGAGATGCTCAGAGGAGCTGTGGTCGTTTCTTCTTTGTCGTTGTCCTTGCCTTTACTCATCTTCCCAACATCCCATCTTCTCACCTCAGGTTGTCTTTATCTCTGTCTCTATGCAATAAATTTGAATTATTATAGCAAAAATTTGGAATAAAAATCCGAATTTAATTTGGTATAATTTTACCGTTATGAAAATGAAATCTTTAGGCGAATTCGGTTTTGTAAATATGATACGTAAACGTTTTGCCGGAAAAAGCAATGATAAAATTGTTGCGGAAATAGGCGACGACTGTTTTTGTTTTCAGACGGGAAAGTCCGATATTTGCATTACAAAGGATATGCTGATAGAAGACGTTCATTTCAAAAAAGCATGGATATCTCCTTCGGATCTGGGGCGGAAGGCGGTTGAAATTAATGTAAGCGATATAGCGTCAATGGGAGACGCGCAGCCCAAATATCTTTTTGTAGGTTTGGGATGTCCCGAGGATATTTCTTCGGAATATATTAAAAAACTTTACTGCGGAATAAAGAAAGCGTGCGATAAATACGGAATTATAATTGCGGGCGGAGATACCGTAAAATCAGACAAACTTATAATATCCGCGACGGCGGTCGGAGAATGCGGAAAATATATAGTAAAAAGAAGCGGAGCTAAAAACGGAGATTTAATAGGCGTAACGAATACCTTCGGGGATTCTGCGGCCGGTCTTGAACTTCTTACAAAATTTGGAGCGGCGTATAAATTTGGAAAAGAACAGAAATTTTTAATTTCAAAACACAATTGTCCGCAAGCGCGTTTGGCGGAGGCTAATGCTGTGGCGCGGTATGTAAGTTCAATGACGGACGCTTCCGACGGACTTTATGTATCCGTAGATTTGATTGCGAAAGAAAGCGGCAAAGGCGCGAATATTTACATTAAAAGAATTCCCCTGTCGCGGCAGTTAAAAAAAGTTGAACCTGAAAAATCAAAACGTATAAAGTCTGCGTTATACGGCGGAGAAGATTTTGAACTTGTTTTTACGGTGCATGCTTCTAAAGCGGCAATGTTAAAAAAACTTGTTCCTTCGGTTTCTTACATAGGGATTATAAACGATACTAAAAAGGTAAAATATTTTCATAATGGAAAAGAAGAAAAAACGAAATATTGCGGATTCAAACATTTCTAAAAGCGGTCAATTCTGCTGCATAACGGCAACGCCGGATGAGACCAGAAAGCTCGGGGAGAAGTTTGCAAAAAAGCTAAAGAGCGGAGATATTGTTTTTCTTAAAGGCGATCTGGGCAGCGGTAAAACTACTTTTACGCAAGGCATAGTAAAAGCTTTCGGCAACAAAAGTTTTGCCGGAAGTTCCAGCTTTATTTTGGTAAATGAATATGAAGCCGGAAAATGCAAACTTTTTCATATTGATTTGTACAGGCTGAATTCAGTTTCCGTGCGCGATTTAGGAATCGAAGAGTATCTTTTCAACGGAAATATTGCCGTAATAGAATGGCCTGACAGGCTTTTGGATTTTCAAAACGACAATACGTGGAGTATTGAGATAGAAGCGGAAGAGAATGTGAGGAAAATAAAAATAGAAAGAAAAAGAGTGAAGAGTGAAAAAGGAAAAAAATGAAAATACTTGCCGTGGAAACTTCAGGAAAAACTTTCAGCATTGCTTTAAACGTCAATGGTAAAACCGCCGCGGAATTTTTTTACGATTGCGGGCATATTCATTCGGAAATGCTTGTTCCTGCAATAGAACGGATATTAAAAGATACAGGAACAGCGTATAAAGACATTGATAAGTTTGCCGTTTCAACAGGCCCGGGAAGTTTTACAGGGATAAGGGTCGGAATGACGGCTGTAAAAACTTTTGCCCAAAGTTTAAATAAGCCTGTTTTTGAAGCGGACGCTCTGACGGTTTTGGAAAAAACTTTAGAAATAAAAAACGTAAAGACGGCTGCCGCCATAGACGCTTTGCGTAATGAAGTATATGTTAAAAGCGGCAAAAAAGTTGTTATTAAAGAAATTGATTCTTTTATCAACGGATTGAAAAAATATAAAAATAAAATTCTTGTTATAGGCAATGCCGCTTTGGTTTACAAGGACAAATTTGCAAAAAATCTAGGAGCATACAGCATTTCTCTTCCGGAAGCGTTTCATATGCCGAAAGCGTCAGTTTTGGCGTCTTTGGCGCAAAATGATAACGGAACATCTTTCGACAAAATAGAGCCGCTGTATATACGCCGCTCCTGGGCGGAAGAAAATAAAAACTGTCCGATAAAATAAATATGACTCTGGATAATATAAAAAAGGCGGTGGGTAACGATGAAATGGAGTTCGAAAAAACTGTCTGAAATCCTTAAAGATTTATACACGGATTCCGGCAAAGGTCTGACGTCAAAACAAGTTGCCGAGATTCGGGAAGAAAAAGGCTTAAATCAGTTTGAGGAAGAAAAAAAAGACAGTTTGTTTGTTAAGATCTTGCATTCCTTGTCGGATCTAACGACGATAATCCTTATTGCCGCCGCCGTGATCTCAGTATTTTTAGCCATAACAACGGGAGAAGGTTACTCCGAACCGGCAGTGATTTTTGCGATCGTAATTATCAACACCATTCTCAGTCTGCGCCAGGAGCTCGGCGCAGAAAAAGCTCTTGAAGCGTTAAAAAACATGAATACGGATACAACTTTAGTTATAAGAAACGGCGCAAAAGAGACGCTTGATACAAGACAGCTTGTTCCAGGCGATATATTGATGCTTGAGGCCGGCGACATGATTCCCGCCGACGCAAGGATCATTGAAGCTAACGGGCTTAAAGTTGACGAAGCCGTTTTAACGGGCGAAAGCGTTCCGGTTGAAAAAGACGCTGATGCCGAAATTCCCGAAAATGCGCCGCTCGGCGACAGGATCAATATGCTTTTTTCCGGCTGTCTTATTACCAACGGAAGAACCAAAGCCGTTGTAGTTGAAACGGGAATGAATACGGAAGTCGGTAAAATAGCAGGGCTTTTGAATAAAACTAAAAAATCAAAAACTCCGCTTCAGAAGAGGCTTGCTTCCATCGGCAAAGTAATGACGGCTGTCGCTTTGGTTTCGGCTGCGGTCCTTTTCTTCTTAGGGCTTTTAAGAGGCGAAGGAATAATGGATATGCTTATGCTTGCGGTATCTCTTGCCGTGGCTGCCGTTCCGGAAACTCTTATGGTTATAGTAACGATTTCGCTTGCTTACGGCGTGCAGAATATGGCAAGCAAAAATGCGATCATACGCAAAATTAATGCCGTTGAAACGCTTGGAAACACTTCCGTTATATGTTCCGATAAAACCGGAACTCTTACCCAAAACAGGATGACAATTAAAGCCGTATGGGCGGCAGGACATGATCCGAAAAAAGCCGAAGATGATTTTGAAGTCGTAGAAAATCATCTTCTTTCAATATTAAGTCTTGCCAATAACGCGACGATCGAAAAAGAAGGCGGCGAAGAAAAAGCCATAGGCGATCCTACGGAAACGGCGATCATATGTCTTTTACAAGATAAAGGAAATACAAAACGCGAGATTGAAGAAAAATATCCGAGGATTTTTGAAATCCCTTTTGATTCCGAAAGAAAGCTTATGACGACGGTCCATCATCTTGAAAGCGGCGGATATGTGTCTATAACAAAAGGCGCCGTAGACAGAATACCGGTAAAACCGGGCGGCGTTTCCGCGGATGAAATAAAAAAAGTGCATGATCAATTTGCCGGACAGGCTTTAAGGGTGATCGCGGTTGCGGAAAAATATTATGACACTCTTCCGAAAGATTTGGACGTTAACGAACTGGAAAAAGATTTAAATTTTATAGGGCTTATCGGAATGATCGATCCGCCGAGAGAAGAGAGCGTCAAGTCTGTTGCCGCGGCCAAAAAAGCCGGCATAAAAACGGTTATGATCACCGGAGATCACGTTGTTACGGCTTCCGCGATTGCAGGAGAGATCGGGATATTGTCGGAAGGCGATAAAACGGTTTCGGGAGAAGAACTTAATGAAATATCGGACGAAGATCTTGCGAAGAACGTAAGAAATTACGCCGTATACGCCAGAGTCAGCCCTGAAGATAAAATACGCATAGTGCGGGCGTGGAAAGCCAATAATGAAGTTGTAGCTATGACCGGAGACGGAGTAAACGATGCTCCGGCGCTTAAAGCGGCGGATGTCGGCACGGCAATGGGAATTACCGGCACGGACGTGGCAAAAAATGCCGCGGAAATGATTCTCACTGACGATAACTTTTCCACGATAGTCGCAGCGATCAAGGAAGGAAGAAAAGTTTATGACAATATCAGAAAAACCGTTTATTTCCTTTTAAGCTGCAATATTTCGGAAATCATGATAATGATTCTGGCTTTTGTTTTTAACTGGGGAGTTCCTGTTGTGGCCATACAGCTGCTTTTTATCAACGTTGTCGCCGACGGTATTCCCGGATTTGCTTTAAGCCGCGAAGCGGCGGAAGACGATTTAATGAAAAGAAAACCCATTCCCGGCGGGACAAGCGTTTTCGCTTACGGTTTTGCCAGAAGGATCATTGTTATGGCGGCAGTGTTTACGATCATAACTCTTGCGGGTTTTTATATAGGCAAATTTGTTACGAT
>WRNH01000114.1 GCA_009776745.1 Endomicrobiia bacterium
ATCTTCTTTTTTGTTTCTGCCGGCTCCTGTCATAACCGCCGCTATGCCTATTTCTCTTGTTCTCATATAAGATATGTATCCGGATCTAGAAGCTTTGATCTTTAAAGAATTTCCGGCTTTCGGCAAAATGCCGTCGGGATCATCTATAACCGCGGGATTGCCTCCCTGCATTTTAATTACCTGTCTGAACTTTTCCAAAGCCGCGCCGCTTGAAATCTGCTTTTCGGCAATTGCCGCGGCGGTTTTCATATCGGGCGCTTTTTGGGAATTAAATATCATCATAGCGGCAAGTTCCAAAGAAAGCTCCGACAAATCATTTTTTAAATTTCCTTTCAGGATTTCTACCGCCTGTTTTATTTCTATGGCATTTCCGGCGCAATTGCCGAGCGGCGTGTCCATATCTGTAATAACGGCCGAAATATTTCTTTTAAAAAATGTTCCTATGTTTATCATTTTTTGGGCAAGTTCTTTAGCGTCTTTGTACGATTTCATAAAAGCGCCGTTTCCGGTTTTAACGTCCAGAATAAGAGTTTTAGCGCCTTCCGCTATTTTTTTTGACATGATGCTCGCGCATATCAGCGGTATAGACTCTACCGTCGCTGTCGCGTCGCGCAAAGCGTACATTTTTTTATCGACGGGCGCTATTTCCCGCGTTTGCCCGATAAGAGCCATATTGGCATATTCTAAAAAGCCAAGAAATTCTTTTTTATCCGCGTTGACCCGAAAACCCGGTATCGATTCAAGTTTATCCAAAGTTCCGCCGGTATGCCCGAGCCCTCTTCCGGACATCATTGGAACGCATACGCCGGAACTTGCCGCGACCGGAGCAACAATCAAAGACGTCCCGTCTCCCACTCCGCCGGTAGAATGTTTATCGGCCGTCGGCGTATCCGGAAAATGCAAATTCATTATATCTCCGGAATTTGCCATAGCGTCAGTGAGATAAAATGTTTCTTCGTCAGTCATTCCCGCAAAAAAAACCGCCATTAAAAAAGCCGACATCTGATAATCGGCAATTTCTCCATTATTATAATTAAAGACCACAAAATCTATTTCTTTTTTTGAAAGAGTTTGAAGGTTTCTTTTTTTATATATGATATCGTATATTCTCATTTGATATCCTCCAAAACTCCTTTAATTATTTTTGTCATATTTAAGCCGGTTTTTTTTCCCGTTTCCAAAACCTCTTGATGATTTAACCGCGTTTTGTTTATGCCGGCCGCCATATTTGAAACATATGAAATACCCAAAACTTTCATTTTCATATGCGCTGCGGCAATAGCTTCATACACCACAGACATTCCGACAATATCTCCCCCGAGTTTTCTGTACGCATCAACCTCCGCAGCCGTTTCATAAGACGGACCGGTAACGCCGAAATATACGCCTTCATACGCCTTTATCTTAAGTTTTTTTGCAGTTTTTATAGATTTATTTCTGAGCTTTAAATCATAAATTTCCGTCATCTCCGGAAATCTTTCTCCGAGCCCGTCAATATTCGTTCCTATCAACGGATTATTACCCGTAAAATTTATATGATCCTTTAAAACAACAATATCTCCGTGTTTGTATTTTTTATTAATCCCTCCGGCGGCGGCGGTTATTATAACGGTTTTTACGCCCAAAGCATTCATTATCCTAACGGGATAAACCACATCCTGAGCGCTGTGTCCCTCGTAATAATGAAAACGTCCGCTAAAAATAAGGAACTTCGTTCCTTTGTGAGAACAAAAATTCAACTCTCCCGCATGCCCTGAAACCGTAGTTTTTGCAAAATACGGAATTTTAGAATATTTTATTGTTTTGATAATTTCAAACTCTTCTTTCAGCTGCCCAAGCCCCGACCCCGCAATAACGGCAATTCCGGCTTTAAAACCCGATCTAGAAAGAATATATTTTTTTGTTTTTTCAATTTTTTGAAGAATATCCAAAGCTTCTACCTGCCTGTTTATTAAAGTCCTTAATGACCTTAAAGTCTTTAAAGTCCTTAAAGTTTAAACAGCCGCTACCGTGCCGTATCTATTCTCTATTCTCTATTATCTGCCTTTTAAAGCTTTTCCCGTTCTTCATAGGCGGCAACTCAAATATATCCGCGATCGTCCGAGCAATGTCAGACAAACTTTCTCTTATCCCGAGATCAATATTTTTCTTCAGCTTATTTCCGTAGACAAGAAGCGGAACGTACTCTCTTGTGTGGTCAGTATGCTTCGTAAAAGAGGGGTCGCACCCGTGGTCTGCGGTGATCATAAGCATATCATCATCTTTCATCGCTTCAATAAGACGGGGCAAAAAATTATCAAAATCTTTTAAAGCTTTGGCATAAGAATTTACGTTTCTGCGATGTCCCCAAAGCATGTCAAAATCCACAAGATTGGTAAAAATCAAACTTTTTTTATCGGAACCCGAAACCGCCTCAACTTCTTTTGCCGTAACTTCCGTTCCGTTTACATTATCTTTTGTATGTACTGCTTTAGTAATTCCTTTGCCGTTAAAAATATCTTCTATTTTTCCTATGGCGATAACTTCGCCGCCTGAATTTTTAATATTGTCCAATACCGTACTTTCGACCGGATCAAGCGAATAATCTTTTCTGTTAACGGTTCTGGCATAATTTCCGCCTTCGCCGGTAAAAGGTCTTGCGATAACTCTTCCGACGGCATGTTCGCCTTTGAGCATATCTCTTGCCGTTTCGCAAATATTGTAAAGTTTTTCCAATCCGTAAAACTGTTCGTGGGCTGCGATCTGAAAAACGGAATCTGCAGACGTATAAACGATCGGAAAACCGCTGCTGCAATGCTGGTCTCCGAGCTTTTTGATTATCTCGGTGCCCGAGGCAGTGCAGTTGCCCAAAACTTTTGTCCCGATAAGATTTTCAAATTTCTCTATCACGTCTTTCGGGAATCCGTCCGGATAAGTCGGAAACGGCTTCTCTAAAACTATTCCGGCCATTTCCCAATGCCCTGCCGTAGTATCTTTAGCCGGCGACTTTGTCGCCATCTTACCGTAACATCCCGTTATCTCAGGATCCGAAATACTGTTTTTTCTTCCCAAAACTTTGTAAAGACCAAGTTTTTCAAGATTTATAAGAGTTAAACCGTCTGCCGCGTCAAGAACATGCCCGATCGTGTTCGCGCCCTCGTCGCCATATCCGGCGGCATCAGGCAAAGCGCCGACTCCGGCGCCGTCCAGCACTATCAGGATTATTCTTTTTATCATTAAAAACCCTTTTTAACGGCAGAGTGGAGAGTGAAAAGTGAAGAGTGGAGATATTGTGTTTTCGCATTTTGCGAAAACCTATTGTATGTTTTGCCTTCGGCAAAACTCCTTATTTTCACTTTTCACTCTTAACTCTTCACTTTTTTTTAAGGCTTTCTCAACGGCTTCAACAATATTGATATCTTTCAAGCCGAATTTTTTTACCAGATCCGCAGGGTCGCCGGACTCGCCGAAAGTATCGTTGACCGCCACAAACTCCATAGGCACGGGACAGTTTCTGACGACAACTTCGGCAATTGCAGAACCGAAGCCGGCAAAAATCTGATGTTCCTCGGCGGTCACGATCGCGCCGCACTCTTTTGCGGCGTCGATGATCGCTTTTTCGTCAATAGGTTTTATCGTATGCATATTTATGACTCTGGCTTTAATTCCTTTGCTTTCAAGAATTTCCGCAGCCGCCAAACTTTCATAAACCATTGTGCCGCACGCAAAAATGGCAATATCATTGCCTTCTTTTAAAATATTCGCTTTCCCGATCTCAAAAGGCGTTTCCTGTTTTGTTATGATCGGAACATTTTCTCTTCCGTATCTTATATAGACGGGACCTTTATAATAAGCGCAAGCTATCGTCGCTTTCTTTGTTTCGATCAAGTCGCAAGGAACTATGACGGTCATTTTAGGAAGACATCTCATTATGGCGATCTCTTCCAAAGCCTGATGAGTCGCTCCGTCGGGACCGACCATCAGTCCGGAATGCGATCCGCCGATCTTAACGTTTAGATCCGAATAACATACGGTCGTTCTTATTTGTTCCCACGGCCTTCCGGAAGCAAAAACTCCGTATGTTGCCGCAAAAGGTATAAAACCCGCGGCCGCAAGACCGGCTGCCATGCCTATTAAATTTGTTTCCGCAATACCGACATTTATAAACCTGTCGGGAAACTTTTCCTGAAAACCGTTTATAGCTACCGAAGAAACGGTATCGGCTCCCAAAACAAATATTTTCGGATCTTTCTCCCCGAGCTCAACCAAAGCTTCCCCAAAACCGAATCTTGTAGCTTTTTTCCCGAACACTTCTACCATATTTTATCTCCCATTTTAACGGCAGAGTGGAAAGTGAAGAGTGGAGATATCGTGTTTTCGCATTTTGCGAAAACCTATTTGTATGTTTTGCCGCCGGCAAAACTCCTTATCTTCACTCTTCACTTTTCACTCTTCACTCTTTTGCCAAAGCTGCGTCTATTTCTTCAACGGCTTTTGCGACCAGTTCTTTCGACGGGGTTTTACCGTGCCATTCCGCAAGGTTTTCCATAAAAGAAACGCCTTTGCCTTTTACGGTTTTTGCGATTATGGCTGTAGGTTTTCCCGTTTCGGCTTTAGCAAAAACATAGGCCTTATTGACTTCGTCAAGATCATGTCCGTCAATCTCTATGACATTCCAGCCGAAAGCTTTGTATTTTTCCGCCAGCGGATGTATGTTCATGATTTTTCTTGTTTCACCGTCGATCTGCAAACCGTTGTCGTCGATTAT
>WRNH01000115.1 GCA_009776745.1 Endomicrobiia bacterium
AGGCAGTTTGAGAAGAGTATTAAATATTGACACAGAGCAACTGCCGAGAATCTGCTGAAAGACAGGTAAAAGGTAATAGGTAAAAGGTAAAAAACAACAAATGAAAAGGAACGCCACTGTCGTTGCCGTTAAGCCGTTAACCTTTTACCTTTTACCTATTATCTATTATCTGCCGTTAAAAGGCAGGTAAAAGGTAATAGGTAAAAGGTAATAGGTAAAAAACAACAAATGAAAAGGAACGCCACTGTCGTTGCCGTTACGCCGTTAACCTTTTACCTATTACCTATTATCTATTATCTGCCGTTAAAAGGCAGGTAAAAGGTAATAGGTAAAAAACAGATAAAAAGGAACGCCACTGTCGTTGCCGTTATGCCGTTAACCTTTTACCTATTACCTATTATCTATTATCTGCCGTTAAAAAGGGGTTAAAATGTTAAGGGTATTAGTCACCGGCGCGAACGGTTTTGTGGGCAGTCATATAGTTGAAACTTTGCTTGCAAAAAAACATCAGGTTACATGCATTGTAAGAAAAACTTCCGACTTGTCTTGGATAAGCCATTTGCCGGTGTTTTTTAAATATGGGGATTTGGGCGATGAAAAATTTCTTGAAATATGCGTAAAAGACGCTGACATTGTCGTTCATTGCGCGGGAAGCGTGAGAGCGTTTAACAGAGAAGAGTATTTTAAATCCAATGTTGAGAATACAAAGAATCTTTGCAAGGCTGTCTTGAAAACCAATCCTTCGCTTAAAAAATTCATTTTCATTTCGTCGCAGGCCGCGATGGGACCGAGCAACTCATCCAAACCAAAAAAACTTTCCGAAGAAGAAGCGCCTGTTTCGGATTACGGTTTAAGCAAAATCGTAGCGGAAGAGGAAATAAGAGAGATGTTCTCCGGAAGAATACCATATACAATATTGAGGCCGGCATCCGTTTACGGTCCCAGAGATAAAGATATTTTTATATTTTTCAATCTGGTAAACAAGCATTTAAGACCGGTGACCGTTGAAAAAAGAGTTTTGCAGATGGTTTACGTAAAGGATGTGGCGGAAGCGGTTGCCGCATGCATAAATAACCGCAAAAGCGATAAAAAAACTTATTATCTTGCCGAAGCAACGCCTTATACGTGGTCGGAAGTAGGGCAAGTAATATCTAAATCCGTAGACAGAAAAACAATGCCTTTGCCGATACCGGATTTTGTTTTTAAATTCGCGGGCATGGCTGCGCAGTCTTTTTCATATATAACGAAAAAACCGGCTGTATTGAACAGGCAGAAAATCAATGAAATGCTTCAGGAATATTGGATAGCCGACAACAAACCGGCATGTGAAGATTTGGGTATAGAGTTCACTAAGCTTGAAATTGCTTCTAAAATAACATACAATTGGTATTTAAATAATAAATTTTTTTAACGGGTTCGGCATCAGTACGGCAAAGGAGAGAGTTTTTAAATGAGTTCTGATATTTTTGAGAAATGTTTTGATTTCCACGGAGCAAACGACCTTAAGAAAGCCGGTATTTATCCGTATTTTCACAGGGTAGATTCGCAGCAGGGGCCTGAAACCACGGTTGACGGAAATAAAAAAGTCGTTGTATGTTCAAATAATTATTTGGGTCTTGCAAGCCATCCTAAAGTGATAGAATCTTCAATCGAAGCCGTGAAAAAATACGGAACTTCGGGAACGGGTTCAAGATTTCTTAACGGAACAAGCGATCTTCATGAAAAAGTTGAAAATAAATTTGCCAAATTTGTAAATAAGGAAGCGGCGATCCTTTTTACCACGGGACATCATTCAAACCTTGGCGCGATCGCATGTCTTGTCGGCAAAGGCGAAGTTGTTATTACGGATAAACTTGACCATGCTTCAATAATAGACGGCTGCCGGCTCTCTTTCGGTGAAATGGCAAGATTTCGGCATAATGATATGACAGACCTTGAAAGACAGCTTGCAAAGCATCGGGGAAAAGGCATGATGGTGATTGTTGACGGAATATTCAGCATGGAAGGAGATATCGCGAATCTTCCGGAAATTACCAAACTTGCAAAAAAATACGGCGCGAGAGTTTATGTGGACGAAGCTCATTCAATAGGCGTGATCGGCGAAAACGGAAAAGGAACCGGTTCTCATTTCGGGCTTGAAGAAAATGTTGACGTTTTGATGGCTACCGCTTCAAAATCTCTTGCTTCGATCGGAGGTTTTATTGCAAGTAAAGCCGAAGTGATTGACTATGTAAAACATACGTCGAGGCCGATGATTTTTACGGCCAGCCTTCCTCCGGCGTGCGTTGGCGCGATAGACGCGGCTTTGGATTTGATGGCTGCGGAACCCGAGAGAAGAATAAAGCTTATGGAAAACGCAAATAAGATGAAGGCGGCTTTTGAGGCGATGGGCTATGACACAAACCATTCGCAATCGCCGATAATACCTTTGACCGTGGGCAGCGACATGACGGCGTTTAAAATGTGGAGAATGCTTTTTGACGAGGGAGTGTTTGCTTCTCCGGTAGTTACTCCGGCCGTTCCGGAAGGCCAGGCCATAATAAGAACAAGCTACATGGCTACGCATACCGAAGACCACTTGAATTTTATACTTGATAAGTTCTCCAAAGTAGGAAAATCTTTAGGCGTAATTTCTTAAATACTGGATAACAATATGAGAATTGCTAAAGCAGAATCTTCCAAACAATTCAGGCAATTTGTGCGTTTTCCGTGGAAAATCTATAACGAAGACAGTCCCTGGGTGCCGCCTCTTATATCGGACGTGATCGATATGCTTAGCGAAGGTAAAAATCCGTTTTGGCTTCACGCCAAGAGAGAGCTGTTTCTTGCTTATGACGATGATGACAATATTATCGGAAGAATAGCCGCGATCATTGATTATAATTATATGAATTTTCAGGATGATAAATGCGGGTTTTTCGGTTTTTTTGAATGTATAGACGACGCAGCGGCCGCAAAAGCTCTTTTTGACGCCGCTAAGAACTGGCTTGACGATAAAGGCGTTTATAAAATGATGGGGCCTATGAATCCTTCCACAAACGATGAACTCGGGTTTTTGTCGGAGGGATTTGATTTGCCTCCCGGCCTTATGATGAGTTACACTCCGGAGTATTATCTTAAGCTTGCGGAAGGTTCGGGTCTTAAAAAAATAAAAGAACTTTATGCTTACGATATGGACGTAACCGGCGATTCGCGGGTAGAGCGTCTTGAAAGAGTTGTGCGTACGGCGGAAAAAAAGCTGCCGACTTTAAAGGTAAGAACGCTGTGCAAAGATACTTTTGACGACGATTTGAAGTCCGCCATTTCAATATATAACAGGGCATGGGAAAAAAATTGGGGTTTTGTGCCGTGGAGCGACGAAGAGTTTGTTTATATTGCTTCGAAAATAAAATCTTTGCTTGATCCCGATATGATAATAATCGCGTCTGTAGCGGGAGCTCCCGTAGGAATGTTGATTTCCCTGCCGGATTATAATCAGGTATTGAAAAAACTTAACGGCAGTCTTCTTCCTTTCGGCGCTTTTAAATATTTGTACTACAGAAAAAAAATTGACAGCCTGAGGCTTATGGTGATGGGAGTTATCAAAGAGTACAGGCATAAAGGCATAGAAGCGATAATGTACGAAAAAGGCTTAAAAAACGCTCTTAAAAACGGATATAAACATTGCGAACTTTCCTGGGTGCTGGATGACAATATAATGACCCAGCGCACCGCGGAAATGATGAACGGAAAAATATATAAGAAATATGCGATATACGGCATTTAAAAGGCAAAAGTTTAGAAGCGTAGAAGTTTTCGGTTTTGCAGCTGCCAAACTTCTGGTCATCTAAGCTTTCTAAAAAATTGATTTTACAGTCAAAAGTTTGTAAAATTCATGTATTAAAAAGTTTTTTTTGGAGGGGAAAAATGGCAACAAGAGCATCAAAGAAAAAAGTTGTGGCAGCCGTTGAAGAAAATGCGGAAGTAAAAGAAGTTAAAAAGAAAACTGTCGTCAAAAAAACATCAGCAAGAAAAAAAGCTGCAGCGCCCGCTTCAAAAGCGGCAGCCGTCAAAAAAGTAAAAACAGCGTCTAAAAAAGCGGTTAATAATTATCCCAATGCTTATTTAATGATAGATCATCCCGTAGAAAAGGAAACAATATGCGGAAGCCACTATGCCGTAAGGATTGGCGCGTCTAACGACGGATATGTCGAAATATCTTTTGACGGCGGCGAATGGCAGCCTTGCAGGTTCGGCGGCGGATACTGGTGGTTTGACTGGACATATTTTAATATAGGCGACCACACGATTGCCGTAAGACTTATGGATCCTAACGGCAGTTCAATTATAGAAACGACCCCCAGGAAATGCGCAATATGCTAAGTAAAAAAAACAAAACAGGCATGAACGGACTTTGTGAAGATGTGGGTAAACTCTGCATTTTCGCAGCTTGCGCTTATGCGGCTTTTGTGCTGATAGCTGCTGTCTGCGATAAGGATAAAGACAGCGATTATCAAGAAAGGCTGAGAAACGCTTACGAGGGACTTTCTCCCGAAGAATATTAAAC
>WRNH01000116.1 GCA_009776745.1 Endomicrobiia bacterium
GCAGCACGCGGAATTTTTTGTCGGCTTGTCAAGCGGATTGTCATGGCTTGCGTGGTCTTGCAAAAAGCCGGTAGTAATGATAAGCGGGTTTACTTTGCCGGTATGCGAATGGAACAACCCGTACAGAGTTTTTAACAGCCACGGCTGCAACGGCTGCTGGGACGATGTGAACGAAAATTTTGACCATAAAGATTTCTTTTGGTGTCCCAAACACAAAGGAACGGACAGACAGTTTGAATGCACAAGACTGATAACCGGCAGGCAGGTAGTTAACGTTATAGACAAACTGATGAAAGACAATAATTTTTTGCCGCCGAATAAAAGAATATGATTCATAGACGCATAGAGGCATGGTAACGGCAAAGACACTCTATGCTTCCAAACTTCTAAAAAACAGATAAACGGATCGTTTCACGGAAATTTGACATTGTGTCAAAAATTTTATAGTATCTTCAATGTTCAAACAAAAGATTTTGTCATATTCAATATTATTTGCAAAACGTACAATATTTTGATAAACTCATTAAGCTATACATAAAATTGAACGTAAAACGCGCGCGTATTGATTCGTGATATACCTCAATGCGTATCGCGTTTGTTGCCGTTATAAAGGCAGATAAAAGGCAGAGAATAGATAAAGATAAGACAAAAAAGGCAGTTTATTATCTCTTCTCTATTATCTATTCTCTGCCGTTAAAAGGATTTTTTATGAACTACATATTATTCGGTCCTCCCGGAGCGGGGAAAGGCACTCAGGCAAAAAAAATCGTCGAAAAATACGGAATCGTACATTTGTCGACGGGCGATATGTTCAGGGAAGCTAAAAAAAGCGATGAAAAAATAAGCGCTTTGATGGCTGCGGGACAGCTTATACCGGACGAAACCGTAGTTGAAATGGTGCAGAAACGTCTTCAAAAAGACGATGTTAAAGATGTTAAAAAAGGGTTTCTTTTAGACGGTTTTCCAAGGACCTTAAATCAAGCCGAAGCGCTTGACGGGATGCTTAAAAAAGAAAATATAAAGATAGACGCGGTATTGTCAATATATATAGATAATGACGAAGCGGTAAAAAGAATTTCCGGCAGACGCGTTTGCGTTTGCGGCGCAAGTTATCACGTTCTTTTTTTGCCGCCTAAACAGGAAAATGTCTGCGATGCCTGCGGCGGGACTCTTGTCCAAAGGACCGACGATAAAGAAAATGTTGTAAGAGACAGGCTGACGGTTTACGAAAACCAGACAAAGCCTTTGATAGATTATTACAAAAAAGCAGGAATACTTGTAGAAATAGACGGCCAGCAAAACGAAAAAGAAGTTTTTAAACAAATAGAAACGGCAATAAAGGCAGAAGCTGGGAAGTTGGGCAGCTGAGAAGTTGGGTAACAGTAACGGCAAAAAGTCTTTGTATTTGCTCAGCTTCTCAACATCTCAACTTCTCAGCCTCTAAATCCGAAGGATTTGAATTGTTTTTCAAAAAAAGCGGTATTGAAATTAAGACAAAGAATGAAATAGAGAAGATGAAAGCTGCCGGCAGGGTTGTCGGGGAGATTTTACAAAAGCTTTCCGGAATAATAAAGCCCGGCATCACAACAAAAGAAATAGACGTTTTTTCTGAAAAATATATAAGATCATTGAATATGCTTCCGGCTTTTTTGGGTTATAACGGTTATCCGGCCACGGCATGTGTGTCTGTAAATGACGAAGTTGTACATGGGATCCCGAATGCTTCCCGTGTGCTTAAAGAAGGCGATATAGTTTCTGTTGATTTGGGAGTAATTTACGAAGGATATTATGGCGACGCAGCAAAAACCTACGCAGTCGGCAGTATCTCCGACACCGCCGAAAAACTTCTTAAAATTACGGAATTTTCATTGCAGAAAGCGATAGAGCAGATATTGCCGGGCAAGAGGCTGGGCAGTGTTTCCTGCGTGATTCAAAAAACCGCGGAAGATGCCGGTTTTTCGGTGGTAAGGGATTTTGTAGGGCACGGTATCGGAAGAGCGATGCACGAAGAACCTCAAATTCCGAATTTCGGAAAAGCCGACACCGGAGTAAAGCTGTTGCCTGGCATGGTTTTGGCCGTCGAACCTATGGTCAATGCTGGCGGCTATGAAGTCAACATACTTGACGATAACTGGACAGTCGTGACAAGAGACGGCAGCTTAAGCGCTCATTTTGAGCATACGATAGCGATTACGGAAAACGGGAATGAAATTTTAACAAAGATAGATTGAAGAGTTAAAAGTGAAAATAAAGTATTTTCGCTTTGCGAAAACCTGCTTAATTAGATTTCGGCGAAGCTAAAATTCAATATCTCCGCTTTTCGCTCTTTACTTTCCACTTTGTTGTTTGAAAAGGTAAACAATGACAAAAGAAGACAAAATTGAAGTTACGGGTAAGATTTTGGAATCGCTTCCGAACGCGATGTTTAAAGTCGAGATCGAAGGCGGGCATGTTATTTTGGCGCATATATGCGGCAAAATGAGAATGCATTACATTAAAATTTTGCCGGGAGATAAAGTAAAATTAGAGCTTTCCCCTTATGATTTAACAAGAGGAAGGATCACTTATAGAGAAAAATAGAACGACAGGTAAAAAGTAAAAGGTAATAGGTTAAAGACAAAGAACTAAATTAAAAGCGAAGCGCTCGGAAACTTATTGCTTATTTATATTTTACTTGCAGTTAAATATGGAGTTTTCAATGAAAGTCAGAGCGTCGGTAAAACCAATTTGTCAGAAATGTAAAGTAGTAAAACGCAAAGGCGTAGTAAGAGTAAGCTGTACGGATCCAAGACACAAGCAGAGACAAGGATGAACGGCAAGGAATAAGTAAAAAGTAATAAGTATGAAAAAAACTAAATATCGCGTGAAGCGCTTAAAAATTATTACTTATTAATTGAAAACTGTAATTGCGTTGTAAAGGATTTGGAAAAAAATTGATTTAAGTGCGTAAGTAAAAAATGGAGGAATAAAGAATGGCGCGTGTAGCCGGAGTAGATTTACCTAAGAATAAAAGACTTGATATAGCGCTCAGATACATTTACGGAATAGGGCCTGCTATAGCAAATGAAATGGTTGCGGAACTCAGTTTAGATCCCGCGAAAAGAGTTAAAGATTTAACGGAAGAAGAAGTAAATAAAATCAACAATTTGATTACGAAAAATATTAAGGTTGAAGGCGATTTAAGACGCGAAATTCAGGGAAACATAAAAAGACTTATCGAAATCGGAAGCTACAGAGGGATGCGTCACAGAAGAAATCTTCCGGTAAGAGGACAGAGATCTAAAACTAATGCGCGTACAAGACGCGGTAAGAGAAAAACCGTAGGAGCCGGCAAAGCGCAAGCTCCTGGAAAGAAAGGGTAAACGGCAGGTAAAAAATAAAATATAACATATAAAATATAAAAAATAAAAAGTTTTTGCCGTTAATATTTTATATTTTACTTTTTATAGATTATTTAAATATATTGCGTTGTAGAATATGGATTTTAATACATATGTCAGCGCGTAAGTAAAAACAGATTGAGGAGAAACAAATGGCAGAAGAAAAAAAATCATCCGGAGCGTCGAAAAAGAAGAAATATACCGGCGGAGTAGCAAGAGCGTATATATTATCTTCGTTTAACAATACAATAGTAAATATAACCGACGATAAGGGTAATACTTTGGCTTGGGCGTCGGCGGGCGGATCCGGATTTAAAGGAACAAAAAAAGGAACTCCTTTTGCGGCTCAGATGGCTGCCGCCGCAGTAGGGAAAAAAGCGTTGGATTTTGGCGTAAAACAGGTTGCGGTTTTTGTTAACGGACCGGGGCCAGGAAGAGAAACGGCGATAAGAGGTTTGCAGGGCGCGGGTTTGGGAATTACAGCGATAAAAGATATTACGCCCGTCCCGCACGACGGCTGCCGCCCTCCGAAACCGAGAAGAGTTTAAAATATATAAAAGATAAAAAGTAAAAAGTTTTTTGCCGTTATATTTTATTTTTTATATTTTACATTAAGTAAGAAAGAGGAGTTTAATAGATGTCACGTTATCTAGAATCAGTATGCAAGTTGTGCCGCAGAGAAAGAGAAAAACTTTTTCTTAAAGGCGAGAGATGCAATACAAACTGTACTCTCGACAGAAAAAGAGGCAAAAACGGCCCGGGACAGCACGGCGCCGCTAAAGGCAAAATGTCGGATTACGCAAAGCATTTGCGCGAAAAACAGAAAGCGAGAAGAGTTTACGGGTTGACCGAAGAACAGTTCCGCCATTACTATGAAGTAGCCGAAAAAATGAAAGGTTCGACCGGCGACAATCTGTTAAAAATTTTGGAACTCAGAATTGACAATGTGATTTTCCGGATGGGGCTTGCGGCTTCAAAAAAACAGGCAAGGCAAATAGTAAGCCACGGCAATGTGATTGTGAACGGCAAAAAAATC
>WRNH01000117.1 GCA_009776745.1 Endomicrobiia bacterium
GGGGCCGTCCGCTCCATACACGGTAAACTCCATCTCGCCGAACTCTTTTGCTTCAATACTGTTTCCGTTCAAAAGCGAAACTTCAACGTTCTTTAATTTCAAGCCTTTCAACTCTTTCAAATGATCGCATTTTAAATTCACGGGAACCAAAGCCGGCATGGGTTTTGCGATTTTATGACCGAAAGATCCTGCAATTTTATAACCGTCTCCAGTAGAACCTGTCGACGGATAAGTAATCCCCCCGCAGGCAACGATAATATTTTTCGCGAAAATGGCGTCATTAATAACAAACAGATTTTCTTTATTTTTATAAATGCCGCGCGCTTCAAAAGACGTTACTATCGCCGAATGTTTTTTGGCGTATTTTATTAACGCATTGACGATATCCGAAGCTTTATCGCTTACCGGAAAATATCTGCCGCCTCTTTCAAGTTTGCACGGCACTCCGAGATTTTCAAAAAAAGCGACCGTATCGGAATTTGAAAAAGCGTTAAAAGCCGAATAAAGAAATTCGCCGTTACGGAAGAGTTTTACAAACTCTTTCATATCGGCGCTGTTTGTTAAATTACATCTTCCTTTGCCTGTGATTGAAAGTTTTATTCCTGGGCGGGATTTTTTTTCCAAAAGAATCGTTTTTAAACCGTTTTCGCCGGCTTTTCCTGCGGCAATCATGCCCGAAGCGCCGCCGCCTATGATCGCAGCGTCATAAATTTCAGACATTTTGCCGTTTCAGGCGGTTTGAAATTTCGGCAAGCAAATCTTCTATTTTTGCATTCAATGCCGCAATATCATCCGCATCATTTATAAACGTTATATCGGCCATTTCGGCGCATTTCACAAGCTGCTGTCCGGAGCCTTCGCTTTGAGATTCTTTTTTTTCAAATTCTACAAATTTTTCCAATGTTTCCGGATCGCCGTCCCTGCTTCTTTTGCGCATCCTTTCAAAACGGACGTTTTGAGGGGCATCCACATTAATCAATATAAAATCTTTTCTGTTTCTGAACTCATTGATCTCGTCGGGATGTCTTATTGAAGTTATGCAGTAATTTTGATTGTCCTGCATCTTTGACATCGCCTTTTTCGCAAGCACGCCGTTGCCGTTTTGGGCGCGGAGATTTGTGCCGAAAACTATAAGATTTTCTCTCGTCGGCTCAATGCCTTCTTCTTTCATACTTTCCCTGATAATATCGGATAAAGAATAATGCGTAAAACCGTGTTTTTCAACTATATAATCCGCCGCCGTGTCTTTACCGGAACAGTATGAACCCGTCAACCCTATAATCATTATTCTATTTCCTCTGCAAGTTTATCGGCAAACTGTTTTAACGCTTCATTGGCAAATCTGAACGAATCTTTGCTTGTAATATTGTACTTTTTGCCGTTCAGTTTCTCGTCGTATACCGTCAGATCAAAGCTCAAATTGCCGCCTTTTTTAGATATGTCGCATACTATAACTTTTTTTACTTTCGCGAATTTGAAAATATTATAAATATCGCCGCTTTCCGGAAGCTTATTTCCGGAATATATATTGTCTATTTTTGAAACGTCTGCCGAAGAAAACGATCCTGTTTCATAAAGATTTTTTCTGAGCATTTCCGAATAAACTCCAAGCTCGTTTTTCGGCACGTTTGACGAGATAAAATTAACAACCGCAACAGATTGGATATTGCTTCTTACGGGTCTTGCCGCAAACTCTTCTTCGTACTCGCTAAAATCCGTCCTATTATAATTTTCGTCAAGATCTTGGGGACGGCCCGCCTCAGCTTCTTCCTGTTTTTGTTTTTCAAGTCCGGCGGCTTCTTTGGCTTTTCTTATCCTTTCTTTTTCTTCTTTTGCCTCTTTTCTTTCCGATTTTTCTTTCAAAGCCTTCTCTTCGTCAAACTCTTTGCCGAACAATATGCCGAGAGAAACCCTGTGTACATTTCCTAAATCCCCGTAAGGAGAAAACGCGTAGTCAAACATATAATCCGTATATTTGAGCCCGAATCCGGCATTAACTCTTGAAAATCCGTCGATATCTTTTTGCCTTCCGTCGTATCCTGCCCTTATGGCAATATCGGCTTCCGGCATAATGTTTATTGAATATTCCGCTCCGAACGAAGGAAAAACGTCATTGTCATTTGGAATGTTCAAATCGAAAACAATAAGCAGTTTTTCAAAAAATAATCTGGATGCGCCAAATCTCGCGACAAAAGGAAGAACTTCGTTTTCTTCATTATATTTAAGGCTCGTTCCCGCGTTCTGCATTACTGCGCCGAATGAAGTTGCATTATCATTCAATGTAAATATGACTCCCGCGTCAACGGCAAAAGCGCTTGCGGAGTTATCTATTTTTGAATAAATGTATTTTATATTAACGCCGTAATCAAGCGCTCCGGCGTTTTCAAAATCAAGGTATCTCGCGTAAGATAATGAAACCGCCAAATCATACGTTGAAAAATTTGACGTTGATTCTCCAAAGATACCCGTGCCTTCAATATCTCCGGAAGACATATATTGCACCGCAGCTCCAAAACTGCCGTACAAAGCAGGCATGGCATACGAAGCCCATCCGTAAGACACGCCTTCAAGACCTGACAAATACATCAAAGAAGCTTCTTTTTTTGTTATTGAAGCAATACCTGCGGGATTCCAGTAGATCATATCCGCTCCGCCGCCGGCAACCGCCGAAAAAGCGCTTCCCATACCGGCCGCTCTTGCTCCTGCGCCGTACTTTAAAAACGGCACCGGCGTAGTACCCGACGTTGACGCCGCATAAGAAAATCCGGGGAAGACAAAAACAGCCGTCATTGCCAGAAGCGCAAGCAGGGCATGTCCCGGACAAAGCCGAAGGAAAGAAGTCCATATTGATTTATTCATTTAAAAATAACTCCGTTTTAATTTTTACCACGCATTTTACAACGGATTCGTTTCCGCACAGCGGGGCATGAGCATCCTCGGGAAAAAATAAAGCAAAACAGCCTTCGTTAAGAATTATGTTAAAATCCGGAGTATCATTTAAAAAAGCTATGTCTTTTTCTTTATTATATTCTACCGGCGCATCAGAACAGTTATACAGGCTTTTCCAGCCTATGATATCCTCACCTTTTATAATATACTGCAAATCAACGTATTTTTTATGAATTTCAAGTTTTTGTTCGTTCGATTTTTTTGGAAGAGATATGCCGGCGACGGCATACATATTATCGTCTATCTCATATCTTTTTTCTTCGGCATGCGTAAATCCACAGCTTTTCAGCACAAAATCAAATGCTTTTTCAAGTATTGAAAATTTATTTATAAACAGAGCTTTATTCCGAAAATCATCTACGATCATACGATCCCGCTTCAATATTATTTATAAACGTCAAGTAATTATACTAAATGAACCTTTGCACGGCAAGCTGCTGTCAGATCATCTCTAAAAACCGTTTTATTTGCCGTCCTGGATTTGCTGCAGTGTCCGGTATTGTCTTTTGAAACTGTGATTTTATATCAATAGTCTGCTATAAAGTGCGTTCGCACTCCAGCTGCTTTAAGGTTTTTTAGAAGATACGCTTACAAAACAAGTTTTTGATCCGCAGAAATGCCGTATTTTACCTTCCGCGCCTCACTGCGTCCAGCTTTTCAACGACGGAATACGGAACGCGGACAGTCCCTATTATAGGCGCTTCATCTTTATAAGGACCGTGACAATCAGAACCGCCGGTAACGATCAAATCATATTCCTCCGCAAGACTTAGAATTTTTTTTACCGCGCTGTCGGGATGTTTTACATGCCATGCTTCAAGACCCATGAGCCCGCCGTCTACCAGCAGACGCAGCATAGCTTTGTCATTATAATGCGTATAATACGGATGCGCCATTACCGGCACGCCGCCGGCTCTTTTTATAAGATTTATCGCGTCATATGCCGAAATCGCGTACTTGGGAACATACGCGGCCTTTCCCAAAGACAAATATTTTTGAAACGCTTCCGATATGCTGTTAACGTAACCTTCTTCTATAAGCGATTTTGCAAAATGCAGACGGCCGATGGCTTTGTTTTCCGCTTTGTCAAGAAAACTTTTATCTTTTATATCAATACCGTTTTTTTTAAGTTTTTCTAAAATTTCTTTGGCTCTTTTAAATCTCGCTTTCTTAAAAATTTCAAGAGTTTCTTTAAGTTCCGCAGATTTATAGTCGATGTGATAACCCAATATATGCATTTCGTTTTTTGCGGAATCGCCTATTTCCGAAGACAATTCAATCCCGGGGATCACTTCCATTCCCGTTTTTGAAGCCGCTTCCAAAGCTTCGTCTATTCCGTCTACGGAATCATGATCCGTCACGCTTACGGCGGTAAGTTTCATTTTTGAAGCATATTCAACGGCTTCGGACG
>WRNH01000118.1 GCA_009776745.1 Endomicrobiia bacterium
TAAAATTAAATGTGTTGTCTAAAGAAGATTTGATTAGGAATAAATTAGCTTCGGGAAGAACAAAAGATTTGGCCGATGTTGAAACTTTGCAAGGTAAATAAATGTATATAGACCAGATGGACTTCGTCCCACCAGACCAGANCAGACCAGACCAGACCAGACCAGACCAGACCAGACCAGACCAGACCAGACCAGACCAGACCAGACCAGACCAGACCAGACCAGACTGCTAACAACATATATATATAAGACTTTTATTAATAGCGTAGTTAAGAACGTTTTCCCGATTAATTTCCGGCAGGCGTTCTTTTTGTTTTGAAATGTAGAGGCAGAGCGACAGCCGCTGTTTCCTTAAAGTCTTTAAGGGTTTAAAGATAATGACCTTAATAAAAAAGAGTGAAGATACGGAAAAGGCGGAAGTTCGGAAGTCCGGCAGAGAGATAAAGCAATGATTAACGGTTAATATTGAAAACATTCAGCATTTTTTCAATAGTCGAATTGATTTTGTTTAGAATATCGGGGAAATTAAAATTTTTTTGTTCGCTCAAGCTTAATACGGGATAAAGTTCGGACGATATTTTTTCTTTAACGGAGTTAATAACTTCTTGCGGCAAGCCTAAGTTATTAACGTATTTTTTGATGTCCGTATCGTTGCCGTCGTCTTGAAGTTTTGCCTTAAACAAATTTATAAAGTCTGCGTCTGCGAAATTGAATTTATTATCAATGGCGGCAATTATATCGTAAAAATCTCTGGGAGCGTATCTGTTTATGCAAGCCGCAAGTTTATCGGCAAGCAGTTCTTTTAAAGGGTAAACCTTAACTTTCGGGAACGGGATTAAAGGTTTTTGCGTAAATTGATGTATAAATTTATGGCTTGCTTCTTTTATGATAGGATTTGATATTATTGAATTTTCTCTTGCCCGTATTTCAAATTTTATAGTCTCTTCTTTTTGTGTTGCTGCGGAAATAAAACCTAATTGGTAGTTGTGTTGTCTTGATCCATCCCGTTTTGTAAGTTCAATAAATTTCAATTGAAATTGTTCCGCAAAAGCCGACATATCATTTTCAATCTTTTTTAAAACGACTTTTCGCGGAGAAATGCCTGCTTTTCTTTCAGGTTTTGTCGGCTGCCTGAATTCAAGCGAAAAGTCTAAATCCTCGCTTAATCTGTGATAATCAAAATAAATTTTATTTAGACAGGTTCCGCCTTTAAAAACCAAATTGGGCGATAAGTTTTGTATCTTTGATAACACAAGCGTTAAATAGTAGTCTTTTTCAAGTTTTATAGGCAGAAATCCCGTATGCATTGCCGTAGAATTAATAAGTTTTATAAATTCTTCTTTATCGTTATGTAACATCGCCGATTACTCCCCATTTAGTATTTATAGAGCCTTTCCTTGAAAACTTTGAAGCCGATATCAAAGCCGTATTTTTAACGCTTTCATATAAAGGTTTAGATAGTCTGTCAGAAACGCCCGAATAATCCAAAATAACGCCGGTAATTTTTCTCGTTTTTAGTTTTGGAAATAAGATCGCGTATTTTATAAATTTCTTAATATCGCATTGCTTGTTTGTTAGAATTTCACAAATTGTGTTTTTTGCTTCTTTGAAATTCCATTTATCTATAAAATCAATCATAGTTCTTTCTTTGTCGCTAATCATTACTTTGCCGTCGGAAGTATTTATTTCTTCAAGTCCGTACATATATTCTTTTTTGGTTTTAATGAATTGAAACTGAAATTTGCTTATATTTTTCTTAGCCGAAACGGATGTGTTTACGACATAAGTTATTTGAGGTATTTGTTCCGTAAGTCCGTAATGATTAAACATATTAAAGTAACCGATATAGTATTTTATTTCAGGATAGTAAATCTTAGGAAGTAAATATGGATTTACAATTATTCCCGTAGATAATGCTTCAATAGGGACAAACATATAAATTTCTTTTTTAATGGGAATCAGAACTTTTTTCTTAATGAGATTGCTTATAAATCTATTTTTGTATTTATATCTTTTCGGCAAATATTTGTCTATCTCCCGATAACTTATGATTTTTACTTTA
Source organism: Endomicrobiia bacterium (assembly GCA_009776745.1). Classification (GTDB taxonomy): domain Bacteria; phylum Elusimicrobiota; class Endomicrobiia; order Endomicrobiales; family Endomicrobiaceae; genus Endomicrobium_B. Next base: position 2,063 of record WRNH01000118.1, read on the forward strand.
TCATAAGTAAGCCAAGATATGAATTTTGTTTCATTGGGGTTAAAATTATAAAACTTATTAGGCATAACAGAATTGTATATATTTTATTAGATAATGTCAAATAATAGGCATTTAGATAAAAAATAAATACATAAAGTTATGCGTCGCAGGGGTACCGGAATAAGTAGATTAGAGTCTGTACAAAGAAATAAAAATTAATATTTTTGATATAATTAATAGGTAGTAAATCAAAAAAACAGGTAATGAAAATGTATATAGACCAGACTACTAAGTCTTTTATTAATAGCGTCGTTAAGAGCGTTTGCCCGATTAATTTTGGGCAGGCGTTTTTTTTCGGTATTGTCATCCGCTGTTTCCTTAAGGTCTTTAAGGACCTTAAAGTCCTTAATGACCTTAAGGAAACAGTAAAAAAAAGGAGAGTACAGCATGAAAAAAGCATTATCATTGTTGTTTGCAGTAGTGGTTTATTGCAGTTTTGCGGCGATGCCTGTTTTGGCGGGGGAAAGTATTTTTTATGACGGCAGCGATACAGGTATGCTGCAAACCATTGACGGAAGTGCCAATTCTTTGGCGCCAAGCGGCAGCAGCACAGGCAAAAGCAACAGCCTTTCGGGCAACAGTATTACGGTCAGCAGCAATGTTTCAGGACGAGTCTATGGTGCGATAAATACCAAAGATTTGGAAATTGTCACCGGCAACAGCGTCGTTATTAACACCGGCACAGTGGGCAGCTACGTTTACGGCGGCTACAGTTCTAGCGGCAGCGTTACTAATAACAGCATTACTGTCAATGGCGGAGTGAACTCAATCATGTATGCTGGCTATAGTGATGGTGACAGCAATAGTACGGGTAATATATTGACCATTAACAATGGTACTGTAAGCTTTATTATAGCCGGCCGTGCCTACAACGGCAATGCTATAGGCAATATGGTGATCATAAATGGCGATACAGTAGCCAACGACTATGTTTTAGGTGGCTACAGTAACGGCAGCGGCAATGCTACAGGAAATAGCGTTATCATTAACAGCGGCACAGTGTCGAACTACTACTATATCGCCGGCGGCTACATTGACCTTGGTGCTACCGGGAATGCTACTGAAAATAGTGTGGCTATCAATGGCGGCACGATAAACAGTAATGTTGCCGGCGGCATGGCATATACCGGCAGCGCTACAAACAATATTGTCACGATCAGCGGCAATCCGGTTTTTGGAGCAAGTATCGGAATTTATGGAGGTGCGCGCAGCAGCGGCAGCGGTGATATATTTACCGGAAATACGTTAAACGTGTACAATTACAAAGGTTCGTCTTTTGGGAGAGTTCAAAACTTCGAATACTACAATTTTGTTTTTCCCGTTGATCAAAGCGGGCCCGTGCTTAGCGTAAGCACAGCCACATTAGGCGACGGAGCAGGCAAAAGTTCTGTTGTTACTGCCGGTACGCTTGACGGAAAAAATCGTCTGACGGTTGGTGCGACGCGAATACTTATTGAGGCCGATTATCTTGATGATACGGATTTTACCCAAGCCCAAGCCGAAGGAATGCACGGTGCGTTTTTTCGTTACCTGTGGGAACTTGACACGGCGTTCAATAGATTGACTGCGAAATTACTTAGCGTAGATATTATTGCGCAGACAAAAATTCTTTCAGAAGGCGCAGCTGCAGGAGCGATACTTGCGGGGCAGGGAGCGGATAATATAAACGGCGGATTATTATCGGGATTGCAGGAAGGCAAGGCTGAAGTTATAGCTTCAATTTTTGGAGGAAGTTCAAAATACGATACGGGTTCTTCGGTAGAAATGAACGTGTTTGGCATAGCGGCAGGTATTGCAAAAAAGTTTACTTCAACAAGCGCGGGGATTTTTGCAGAATATGCTGACGCAAGTTTTGATACGGAATATAACGGATCAACGGGCGACGGTAAAGCTACGGCGACAGGTATAGGCGTTTTAGTAAAAAAAGACATGCAGGAAGGCGCTTATGTTGAAGGCTTGATAAGAGCGGGACAGCTTTCAAACGATTATAAAACCAAGATTGACGACGGTTTAGGAACAACGGCGGACTT
>WRNH01000119.1 GCA_009776745.1 Endomicrobiia bacterium
GCTTGAACCGCAATAAGGACATTTAAGATTTTCCATCTGGGAAGGTTTTATCTCTGCCTTGCATACATTGCATTGTGCGGACAGCGGAAGAATTTCATATTCCATAACGGCATTTTTTGCAATTTCGCTTTCGGGAAATATATGGTCGGCAAAGGAATGATCCAACATATCCTGTTCAATTCCAGAAGCCATTCCCAAAACGACCGTAACTTTGGTTATTTTTTTCAAATTATTTTTTTGAGCTTCGCTTAAAACAACTTTCCACAAATCTCTTGCTATTGCATGCTCGTGCATTTTATTTTCCCTTTTTAAAAGAAAAGTGAAGAGTGGAGAGTGAAAAGTGAAAATAACGTGTTTTCGCTTTGCGAAAACCTATTAATCAGGTTTTGGCTTCGCCAAAACACATTATCTCCACTTTTCACTCTCCACTCTTCACTCTGCCGTTAAACGGCGCATCTTGATTTTTTGATTTCGCTTATGATTTTCGGGATGATTTCATATAGATCGCCTTCCAAAGCATAAGTCGCGGTCTGCATCATGGGGCATGTTGCGTCTTTATTTATCGCGATTATCGTATCAGACGAGCTCATTCCCACCATATGCTGTATTTGCCCTGAAATTCCGCAGGCTATATAAACTTTCGGAGCGACCGTTCTTCCGGTTTGTCCTACCTGATGAGAATAAGGTATCCAGTCCGAATCTACGGCGGCTCTCGAAGAACCTACTGCGCCTCCGAGAAGTTCTGCAAGCTCTTCGATAAGCTTAAAACCTTCGGGTTTGCCCAAACCTCTTCCTCCGGAAACGATTATATCCGCATCCGCAAGATTAACATACGCGCTTGAATCTTTTATAAATCCTAAAAATTTTGTCCTGTTTACCAAAGTCGAAACATCAACTTTATTTTCAATTACTTCGCCTTTTCTGCCTTGTTCGACTTTCGCTTCTTTAAACACTTTATGTCTTACGGTGGCCATCTGCGGGCGGTGTCTCGGCGTAAGAATAGTCGCCATAATATTTCCGCCGAAAGCAGGACGCGTCTGCAAAAGATTTCTGGTCTGCAAATCTATATCCAGCGCCGTACAGTCAGCCGTAAGTCCCGTTTGTATCCTTGCTGCGACTCTTGACGCGAAAGAACGCCCTATATTTGTCGCGCCCATAAGTATTATTTCCGGTTTTTCTTTTTCTATAAGATGTGTAAGAATGCTTGCGTAAGGGTCGTCCTGAAATTCGATAAAAACAGGATTATCGAAAATATAAACCTTATCCGCGCCGCGCTCTATCAAATCCTGAGCTTTCGCCTTAATATTTGAACCGATCAAAACCGCGCTCAAAGGAACTTCAAGCCGTTTTGCAAGCCTTGCGCCTTCGTTTAAAAGTTCATACACAACGCTTGAAATCTCGCCGTGTCTCTGCTCTGCATAAACCCAAACGCCTCTGTACAAACTTTTGTCAACGCCTTCCTGAGGAGCGTCTTTTTTCATTTCGATCGCTTTAAATTTGCAGGCATCAACGCAAGCTCCGCAAAACACGCATTTATTCAAATCTATTACGGCAAGAGCCTGCTTTTTAGGATGNTCCGGCCTTTCCTGCATTGAAATCGCGCCGAAATTGCACGCCCCGACGCAAAGTTTGCATCCCACGCATTTTTCCGNTGATACTATTATNTGATTTGCCATTTTNACCTCTTTAAAAAAGTTTGGAGTTTGCAGTGTNGAGTTTGGAGTTATTGTGTTTCGGCATCGCCGAAACCTATTAACAAGTTTTCGCAAGGCGAAAACACATCCNCTCCACCTTCCACACTCCTAACTCCTAACTGCCTTATATAATTCCAATATCCGACATTTTTCCGACCAAAGCTGCTGCCTGCTGCTGAGCATCGCCGGAAAATTTCTCCCCGCCCGTTCTTTGGGGCGGCGTGAATATTTTCATGACCTGAGTCGGAGAGCCGTTGAGCCCCGTTTTCTTAGTATCGGCGTCAATCGCTGCCGCGTCAAAAGTTTTAATAACCGCTTTTTTTGCGGCCATTTTCCCTTTAAGAGAAGGAACTCTGGGCGTATTTATTTCTTTCACGACAGTCAAAAGGCACGGGACCGGAGATTCTATCAAATCGTATCCGTCTTCCATCATTCTCTCGACTTTCATTGATTTATCATTGATCTCTTCGATCTTTTTAATATAAGCTATATGCGGGATATTAAGCATTTCCGCGATCCCGGGACCGACCTGAGCCGTGTCTCCGTCGGTAGCCTGTTTGCCGCACAAAATCACATTATAATCGCCTATTTTTTTTATAGCAGATGAAAGAGCATACGAAGTCGCCAAAGTATCGGCTCCGCCGAAAGCTCTGTCGCTTACCAGCACGGCTTCGTCAACTCCTCTTGAAATGGCTTCTCTCAAAGCCGCTTCCGCCTGAGGAGGCCCCATTGTCACGACTATGCATTTTCCGCCCGTTCTTTCTTTAAGACGAACGCCTTCTTCAATCGCGTACTCGTCAAAAGGATTGATTATCGACTCAACCCCTTCTCTTTTAAGCCTTCCCGTTTCCGCGTCGATCTGCACGTTCGTGGTATTTGGTACTTGTTTGATACATACTATTATGTTCATCTATACTCCTTAAAATAGTGTGGAGTTTGGAGTGTGAAGAGTGAAGTTAATGTATTTTCGCTCCGCGAAAACTTACTAAAAAGGTTTCGGCGTTGCCGAAACACAACAATTCCACACTCCAAACTTCAAACTCCAAACTGTCTTTACTTTCCTTTCGCCGACTCTTTTATCAAGTTCAAAGCAATTTCGTTTTTCTGGATCTGGCTTGTGCCTTCGTATAATGTCGTGATTTTCGCGTCTCTCATCATTTTTTCAACAGGATATTCTCTGCAGTATCCGTATCCGCCGAAAATCTGCACCGCATTTGTCGTAACTTTCATCGCGACTTCGGAACAGAAAAGTTTTGCCATCGCGGACTCTTTGCTTGTTCTTCCGCCGGTACCTTTATCTATGCTTCTTGCTACCGTGTAAAGCAGACATCTTGCGGCTTCTACTTCAGTCGCCATATCGGCAAGCATATGCTGTATCCCCTGGAATGAAGCTATTGCCTGTCCGAACTGTACTCTTTTTCTTGCATAATTGACCGCTTCATCCAAAGCGCCTGCAGCAATGCCCAAAGCCTGCGCCGCAACTCCGGGCCTTGAATTGTCAAGAGTCGCCTGAGCTATCATCAAACCGTGCCCTTCTTTTCCGAGAAGCTGGTCTTTGTGGACTTTGCAGTTATTGAATATCAATTCTCTCGTCGAAGAAGCTTTTATGCCCATCTTTTTTTCTTTTTTGCCGAACTCAAATCCCGCCATTCCTTTTTCAAGGATGAAGCATGAGATCCCTCTTGCTCCTCTTGAAGGATTTGTTTTTGCAAAAATCGTATAAGTTTCCGCGTCGCCGCCGTTAGTGATAAAACATTTTGTGCCGTTTAAAATATAATGATCGCCGTCTTTGACCGCAGTCGTTCTCATTCCGGTAGCGTCTGAACCTGCTTCGGCTTCGGTCAAACCGAAAGCGGCAAGTTTTTTGCCTGAGGCAATATCGGGCAGATATTTTTTCTTTTGTTCTTCATTTCCGGCTATAAGAATGGGAAGCGTTCCAAGCGCAGTCGCCGCAAGAGACAAAGCTATAGCTCCGTCGACTTTGCAAAGTTCTTCGACTACCAAAACCAATCCCATAATTCCTTTTCCGAATCCGCCGTACTCTTCGGGAATATAAACTCCGCAAAGGTCAGCCTGGGCAAATTCTTTTACTATTTCCCACGGAAATTCTTCTTTTTCGTCATAATGCTCTCTGACCGGCTTCATTTTCTCAATTGCAATCGTTCTTGCCGTCTCAACCATCATTTGTTCTTCTTCTGATAAAAAATAATCCATAGCCATTTTATAATATCTCCTTAAAAAGCGTGGAATTTGAAGTTTGGAGTGTGAAGTTGCCGTGTTTTCGCTTCGCGAAAACTTATTAATTAGGTTT
>WRNH01000120.1 GCA_009776745.1 Endomicrobiia bacterium
GGTCTCTCTAAAAACCTATCTAAAGTGGTGTCATTCCCGTGAAAACGGGAATCCATTTTTGTCGTTATCGTCGGACACATTTAAAAGCAACATGGCTACCCGTTTTCACGGGTATGACAAAAGCGGGGTTTTTAGAGAAACCCAATTTGTAATTGCCGTTAAAGGGGGATTTTATGAAATTGATTTTGGGTAAAAAGTTTGATGAGCAGCCGGAAATTAAAGATCAGAATCCTGTTTCAAAATCAGCGGCTGACGGTATTCTCAAACCGGCTGTTGAGAAAGCGGCGATAGCGGGTATGGTAAAAGCTGTTCCCGTCGCAAAAATTAAGCAGCCGGTATTGCCGATCCGTTCTGTTATTGGCGCAAGTCCGGACTCTGTTTCCAGATCAGCGGTTAGCAAAACAGCAATAGCCGATATTGCAAAAGCGGTTTCCGCTGCCGAAACTAAACAGCCTGTATTGACGGCTGACAATCTTAAAACTATGCAAGCGGAAAAAGTCCCGGGCATAACGCCGGACGAAGTTTTGCCGGCGCGAAGACAGTTTTTATATGAGGCAGTTGAAAAGCGCGAACAAAACGGAAAGCATTATGTTGCCAATGACGGAACTGTCACGGCTATATTTCAAAACCAAGCCGTGCACTTTCTTGATCCTTCGGATAATAAATTTAAGGACATTGACAACAGTTTGCGGGATATCGGCAATGTGCTTGAAGCTAAGACGAGTGATTTTAATATACAGTTTAATAAAAATCTTGCTCAGGGCAAAGTGTTTGAATTAACTAAAAAAGACTGTGCTGTAAGCCTTATTTCCCGTGAAGTAACGGCGGTCAGAAGCGGTTTAAAACTTGAAAATACCGCAAGCCTCAACCGCGTTCAAAGCGAACTTATATTAAAAAATATTAAAGATAATACGGATTTTCAATACATCGTTGAATCCGACAGGGTTAAAGAAAATATAATCATTAATAAGAAAGCGGATAGCTATGAATATAACTTTGATTTAAACATCGAGAATTTGACCGTCAATATGTCAAATGACGGCAAGATTTTAGAGCTAAAAAGCAAAAAAACCAGCGAAGTAGTTTTCTCTATTCCTGCTCCGTCAATAACGGACGCAAAAGGCGCATATTCAGACTTTGTCTATTATGAAATCGAAAACCAAAACGAAAAAACGCTTAATTTGAAAGTTGTTGCCAGCGCAGAATGGCTGAACGCAGGCGACAGAGTGTTTCCGGCTGTTATTAATCCTCAAATCGTTTCAAAAGACACATCGCTTTTTTTGCTTGATAAAATTTCCGATTCAATAAATGACATGTCTGTTCTGACCGTTAAAAAAGACCTTTTAAATTTAGACTCGCAAAAAATAAGCAAAGTAACTTTAAAACTGCAGCCAAACTTGGGGGAAATCCTTGGCGTTTATCATTCCTTTGATATCACGGACATATTTATTGAGGCGAAAAAAGATCTCATTATAGAATTAAAACCGGATTTTACATTAATACCCGTAATACCCATAAGGCCGGAGTATGTTATACCGAATTTTCCGCCGATAAAGTCGAATCCGCCAATTGCAATCTCAATAGAGGATATCGGAGGTCAGAATCCGCCAATCATAAGGCCGGGTAAGGATCCTATTTTAGAAGTGGAATACCTGACAAGCGACGATTCTGTTCCGGCGAAAGAAGACTTTGCGCTTGCCGGCGGCGTAACGGGCGCGCTTAATCTGAACACGGGAGAATTTGTCACGGGTTTTACGGACGCAATCACAAAAAACTCGGCATTAGCCTGCAAAATTTCGCATGTCTACAAGAAAAACAGCACAAATTACGGCTGCGGCAAAAACTGGCGGCTTAATCTTCACCAAACGCTGGTTAAAAATACAGCCGTAAATGCGGGAGTGGATTATATTTATACCGATTCCGACGGCGAAAAACATGGGTTTATAGAAACTTATTATTATCTTGATTCCTCAAATAATAAGGTTACTGTTCCAAAAAACGATGTAATCGTTGAATTAGACGGCAGTCTTTGGTATAAATCGGGCAGCGCTTACGAAGTGTTTAAAGATCAACGCACGGCGACCGGATTGACGCTGACTACAAAAATGGAAGGATTTAAAAATGTTGAAAATTTGGAACAAAGGCAAAACGAACAAAAACAAATAGAAGAATATATTGAATCATGTAAAAACAGCTTTAAAGAATGCGTGATAGCGCAAACGTCTGACGGGAAAATCATCTGGGAGTTAAAAAATTATTTTTCCGGAGAATTATTAAGTGCAGAGTTTAATAAGTTTGTCTCCAATGGTTTTACAAGCGGAAGAATGATTTTAAGCAAGGGTGAAGCCATGCAGTATGCTTCCTTGCTTATACAAAAAAAGCAGGTTGAAGACCAGCTTGACGCAATGAATAAACAAAAAATGACATTAAACAACAGTATAACTTCGCTAGGCAACAGTATAACTTCGTTAGACCACAATAAAAATTCTATAAATACGCAAATCGAAGCGCTTGTATGTCAAAGGGAATCCTTAAAGATGCAGTTGGACATATTAAAAAAAGACGATAAAAAAAATCAAGACCAAAGGACTAATTTAGATAACCAAATTCAGCTGATTGGAGAGAAGAATAGCACTTCACCGGTTATAGTAAACTCCGTTACATTAGATACTCAGATAAGATATTTAGAAATCCAAAGAAATGATCTTACAACGCAAAAAGCAGATCTTACAACGCAAAAAAATGATCTTACAACGCAAAAAAATGATATTGACAAATCTATTTCAAGCATGCAGTCCCAGAAAACCGCCACAGTAAAACAAATAGAGTATATTAGTGGCAAAATCTCCGATAATTTGAAAGAACTCAAAAGGATATTCAAAGAATATACCAATAAAGAGTTTGAACTAAAAAAATTAAAAGAGCAAATGCCCGTATCTTATCTTTCGGACGGCAATTCGTTTTTATGTTTCAACGAAGCCGGTAAATTATGCGCGATTACCGACAATTATAGTAACTATATTTCGATCGAATACGACAATAACGGACGTATATCAAAAGTATATGACGGTAAGAGGGCAACGGTATTAAAATACAATTTTTACGGACAGCTCGTATCAATTACCGACTATCGCGGAAAAAAGACAACATATACGTATTCATCAACTTCAGCTTCCGGAAATTTAACAAAGGCAACATATTCGGACGGAAATACATTGGAATTTGTATATGCCGGAGAAGAAGTAACTTCAATTTCTTCGTCTGCGGATAAAACAAAAACTTTGCTGGCGTATTCTTCGGGTAAATTGTCGGCAATAACAAATCAATCTACCGTAAGTTCAATAACGGATACAAGCGCCGGACTGGCTGCCGCAGCCATATTGACGTCAGAAATTACGGTATCTGCAGTTAATATCAACTACTCTGTAAACGAATGCGCGATAACAACAGACGGAAAACTGAATTGGTACATAATGGACAGACTGGGTAATCTTGTAGGCGGATATTCCAAACTTACCGACGGTACTGACGAAGAGAGATTGTCTTATAGCTATTTCGACAGAGCTAATAATTGGTGTTATTTAGCCAAAGAAACTGACGATCCGGTTGCGCTGCCAAGCGGCAGGCAGGTTTCTACGGCGTCCGGCAAAAGAACTTTTGGGTCGTACAATGAAGCGCAGACTTTTTTGACCGATGAATATGCTTTTGCTTCGGGCAATAATTTAACTTCTTCATTGTCGGGTTTACAGAAAGACTTTTCGGCTTATGTATTGTCTAAAAACTCAGAGACTTCTATTACTGTGCAAGCCGCTT
>WRNH01000121.1 GCA_009776745.1 Endomicrobiia bacterium
TTTGTTTTCCATTTTAAACGCTCCCCAAAAAAGAAATCCCGGCTTAGTTCCTTCCTAAACCGAGATCGCTTTCCTGTATATATTTATTTTATTTACTGTATCGTTAAGTTTTTTCCTCTGTAATATCGCCGCTATAAATATTAAAAATAACATTATTATACTGCATAAAACAATACTGTTTTTTACTTCTCTGCCAATTATCAGCTTCTCCGATATAGTGTAATTTGACAAATAACAGTAATCAATATTATACTCCAGATTTTTTTTATGAAATACAGACTGACTCACGTAAAAATCATCGGCGCTATTGCCGGTTCTTGACGATTCTTTTTTGTCTGCGCCGCCGTCTTTCGGCTGATTCATCGGCGTTCTTTCTAACGAGCTGAAAAGATTAATATAAAAATTCCCCGCCATATTCGTAAGCGAGATGTCATACTTTTTAAATACCTCAACAACCGCGCTTTTGGCTATCGTTGCCGCTACCATTACAAAACTATACCTGCTTACCTCCGCCGCGCTCGGCGTAAATCCGTTTATCGATAAACTTATAAATATAAAAAGCGCCATCAGTTTCTTGTTAAACAAGAGACCTCTTCCGGAAAACATCCGAAATGACGGCGCTTTTTTTGAAAACATTCGACACCTCAATGCCGCGGACAATAACAAAAAAATCTTTGCCTGTGCTCAGGCTGCTGCATTCATTTGCCTAGTCCTTAATGATGTTATATATTATATATATGTAATAGAAAGAAAAAAAATGTGAAATTTTTGTGACAAGTTCCTTATCGCCCAAGCCGCTATCGGCTTTTTCGGTTCACCGGCATACTTGGCATTAATAAATTTCAATTTCACCGTACCACACGATAATGAGGTTTTTAGAGATTCCCTTTGTACATGAAATAACTCATTTTTGGTTCTTTGTCAGCGCTGAACTGATAAGACATAGGGAGCAATTCCGGTTTACGTCCTTGAACGCTTCCGCTGGCATATGGAACATAAGCCCCGTAATTTTTGCTGAAAGTCATTGGTTTTGACGCGTCAACAAGCGCCACATGACCGTTTTTTTCATTTCCGGTATTGTATGAAGCTATGACTGTCTTGCCGGATTTTGCGGCATCATATGCCGCTTTGTGATTTAGTTTTCCATTGCCGAGTTTAGGAATTTTCACCCATTGCGGAGAAGATTTAAGATAAACGTCTATATCGTTGGCGTTTGAAGAAGGAAGGTAAATATTCTTTTTCTTTACCGCATCTATTACGTATAAATTGCACTTAAGGTTTTTATTTGCTGCGGAACATGCCTGAAAAATAAAAACCAAGGCAAAAATACAGTATAATAATATCGTATATTTTTTCATTGAAAAAAAACCGCCGTATAAATTTTGCTCCGTCTTTAAACTTCCGGCACGATCTTCAGAAATATTATCTTTCATTTCGTTTTCCGGTGAAGAACCCAAAAGTTTGGCAAGTTCGGCAAATAAGTTTAAGCAGATGTCCGTTAATTCCGGCAGCGAATTCCGCGTCAATATCTTCTTCAAATGCATTTGCAGTCAAGGCGAAGAGCGCTTCCCCGTAATTTTACATAAATATGCGGCAGCCGTACATGAAAATAAAATTAAGTTTTACATTTTGATGATATTATACCAAATCAAATCAAAATAAATTTAAATTTTTTACTATATCGCAAATCTCTCATGCGTATATGCATCTTTTTTCGTTGTAAAGTCCATTATTTTTATATATTATAAGTGGCATAGCGTTATTCGTTAAACAAATAAAGGAAATTACCCGAAATGAAATTTCTAAAAAATAACATAATTTTGATGCTTTTTCTTGTTTTAGGCATTTTTATCATATCTCTGATGATCTACACTCGCAGCCTTATGAAACAGTCGACGAATCTTACTCTTTACACAGCCCAGGAACGTCTTATTTCTCTTTCCAAAGCCGCGGCGCACCTTATAAGCGCGGAAGATCTTGATAAAATACATACGGTCGAAGATACGGAAAAACCCATATACGACGAAATAAAATCCAAGCTGAACGCGTTCAGCCGCGAATGGGACCTTGAGTTTACGTATTATCTGCGTTTAATGCCTGACGAAAGCCTGCAATATATTGCCGATAATGTAACGGATCCCGAAAGAGCGGATGAAATGGACGGCCCTGACAGTTTCATTAAGCCGGGAGATCTTTTTTATGACGCCCCGAGAAACGCCATGAAGGGATCTGTTGCGACAAGCGGAATTTACATACCGGATATAGACGGACTCATGGCCGCCTACACCCCTGTTTATGATGAAAACGGAAATATATATTGCGTCGCGGGCGTCGATATGAAAGACGAAAAATTCATTGCCCTAAAAAATAAGCTTCCTCTGACAAATACAATCCAGCTTTTTACAATGATAATAGCTACTTTTACCGGACTTTTCGGAGTGTATAGTTACCGCAGCAAAGCGCGCGCTTCTACTGCAGCAAGCAAGGCTAAAAGCAGTTTTTTGGCAAATATGAGCCATGAAATACGCACCCCCATCAACGCTATTATCGGCATGACAAACATAGCAAAAACAACGTCCGAACAGTCTAAAAAAGATTATTGTCTTAATAAAATTGAAGATGCTTCCGCGCACCTGCTCAGCATAATCAACGACATTCTTGATATGTCAAAAATTGAAGCCAATAAGTTTTCTCTCATGATGACGGAATTTGATTTTGAAAAAATGATCAAAAAAGCCGTCAGCATTATCAATTTCAGAGTTGACGAAAAACAGCAAAAACTTACGGTGTCGATAGACAAAAACATTCCGAACAGAATAATAAGCGACGAACAGCACCTCAGGCAGGTAATAATAAATCTGCTTTCCAACGCCGTTAAATTTACCCCCGAGAGCGGTTCAATACAGATCGCGGCTCACTTTGTGAAAGAAGAAGAAGATATTTGCACTATACAAATAGGCATTGCCGACACGGGAATAGGCGTAAATGACGAACAAAAAGCATTATTATTCAATTCTTTTCAGCAGGGGGACAACAGCATTTCCAGAAAATTCGGAGGCACGGGTTTAGGGCTTGCCATTTCAAAACACATAGTTGAAATGCTGGGCGGAACCATCTGGGTAACGTCAAAACCGGGCAAAGGTTCGCATTTTTCGTTTACGGTGAAAGTAAAATGTTCTTCCGAGGAAAACTCCGAGAGTCTTCCGAATAATGCTATTAACGATCACAACGTGAAAATTCTTGTGGCGGACAATTCGCAGATCACGCGGGAATATTTTAAAGAAGCGGCTTTACAGCTTAATATCAAG
>WRNH01000122.1 GCA_009776745.1 Endomicrobiia bacterium
ACGCTTTAGTAGTCGTAGGAGACGGCGCGGGTAAAGTAGGCTGCGGCCTCGGAAAAGCTAACGAGGTTCAGGCTGCGATACAAAAAGGCAGCACGCATGCCGCCAAACACATGGTTCCAGTGCAGCTTAAAGGAAATACTATACCTCACGAGATAATAGGCGTTTCCGGTTCTGGAAAAGTTTTGCTTAAGCCTGCCGCTCCGGGAACAGGCGTTATCGCCGGCGGCGCGGTAAGAGCGGTGCTTGAAGCTGTGGGAATAAAAGATATTCTTACAAAATCAATGCGTTCGTCAAATCCGTTTAACGTAGTATACGCTACGATGGAAGCGCTTAAAGAGCTTCGCACAAAAGAAGACGTCGCGAAAATCAGAAATAAAGAGGTTGCCGAAATATGATAGGCTTAAATAACTTAAAGCCCGCGAAAGGCTCAAAACAGAGAAAGAAAATCGTAGGACGCGGACTCGGTTCCGGAATGGGACGCACGGCTACGCGCGGTTCTAAAGGCCAAAAATCGCGTTCAGGCGACGGATCAAAGAAGATAGGTTTTGAAGGCGGACAGATGCCGATATTGAGGAGAATTCCCAAAAGAGGCTTTAACAGTATGTTCCGCAAAGAGTATGAAATCGTAAACGTTGAGAAGCTGAATAAATTTGACGCAGGCGCGGAAATCACTCCGGCGAAACTTAAAGAAGCGGGAATGGTTTCAGACGTAAAACTGGTAAAAATTTTAGGCGTCGGAGATTTGAAAAAATCTTTGACCGTTAAAGCGGCGGCTTTTTCAAAATCCGCCACGGATAAAATAAAAGCGGCCGGCGGTAAAGCGGAAATAGTAAAGTAATAAAGACAGAAGCCGAGAAGATGGGAAGTTGGGAAGCTGGAAAAAAACGAGGATAACGGCAAAGACAAAACGGCCTCAACTCCTCTGAGCTTCCGAGCTGCTCAGCTCACAGAGCTTCTAAATAGGATATATTATGCATAACAGTTTTGCCGATATTTTTAAAGTTCCCGAATTAAAAAGAAGAATTTTGTTCACATTGCTTATTATCATTGCTTACAGAATAGGAGCTTCAATCCCTATTCCGGGCATCAATGCGGAAGCGGTGAAATCTTTGTTTGCCGCGCAAGGCGGCGGTTTGCTGGGTTTTCTTGACATGTTTTCAGGCGGCGCTCTTAACAGGATGTCGGTTTTTTCTATGGGTATTATGCCGTATATCAACGCATCCATTATCATGAGTTTAATGCAAGGCGCGCATGTTATTCCTTATCTTGACAAGCTTGCAAAAGAAGGCGAGCAGGGCAGAAAGAAGCTTACCCAGATAACAAGATACGCAACGCTTATTTTGGGTGCGATACAGTCATTTGGTTTGACTATGGCGATAAGCAGAATGCCTACTCCTTCGGGCATGCCTATAGTTGTCGATCCTTCGCTGGCATGGATTGTAATGACCGTAACAACGCTTGTTACCGGTACGGTCCTTATAATGTGGCTCGGCGAACAGGTCACCGAAAGAGGCATAGGAAACGGTATTTCCCTTATCATCTTTGCCGGTATTGTCGAAAGGCTTCCTCACGCGGTTTTGAGCGTTGTAAAACTGGTGAGAATGGAAGAACTTTCAGTGTTATACGCTTTAGGTCTTTTGATTCTTATTCTGGGCGTTCTTGTTACGGTCGTATGGGTTGCGACAGGACAGAGAAAGATACCTATTCATTACGCGAAAAGAATGGTCGGAAGAAAAATGTACGGCGGACAGACGTCTTTTCTTCCTTTAAAAGTTGACCAGAGCGGCGTTATTGCCGTTATCTTTTCCGTGTCAATATTGTCTGCGCCTTTGACTATAGCCCAGTTTGTTCCGGATTGGACGGTTTTCGGGTTCCCTGTGGCAAAGAAAATAACAGAATGGTTTAACCACGGTTCAATATGGTACAGCATGATATACGCGTCGCTTGTTATTTTCTTTTGTTATTTTTATAACTCCATATCTTTTAATCCGAAAGATCTTGCGGAAAACATGAAAAAATCAGGCGGATTTGTTCCGGGCATAAGGCCGGGAGATCCGACCGCGCAGTATATACAGAGAGTTTTAGAAAGAGTTACTTTGGGCGGCGCTTTGTTTGTAGCTTGTATAGCGGTTCTCCCCGACTATTTGAGAACGATGATGAGCGCTCCTTTCTTTTTCGGAGGAACTTCGCTTCTTATCGTTGTAGGCGTTTCCTTGGATACGATAGGCCAGATAGAGTCGCATCTTATTATGCGCCATTATGAAGGATTTATGAAAGAAGGCCGCATAAAAGGAAGATGGTTTAACGTAAAATAAAAGCGGCAAGCAAAAAGTAATCAATATCGGCAGCGGCTAAATTTCACAGCTTCACTAAAGTATATCATTCCAATACACTTCTGAAAGAATAAATAAAAAAAACTCACCTCCACGGCTAAGGCCTGGAGGTGAGTTTTTTTACTGAGTTTTACGCATATAAAATTATCTTCTGTTTTCCTGAGGAAGAGCCATGATCACGTTTTGACCGTCGCCCATCATGTATTGAGGGAGGCGTCCGTCCCATTTTTCTATCCATTTAAGGCCTATGATTTCTTTGTTTACCGATTGTTTTAAAAGTTCCTGTTTTTTAGCTTCGGCTTCCGCCAAAAGTATTTGTCTTTTCTTTTCTTCTTCAGCCTGCATTCTTTGGTATTCCGCTTTTTTAACTTTTTGTTCTTCTATCTGTTTTTCTTCGACTACTCTGTTAAATTCGGTTGAAAAATCGATGTTTGTTATATTTACGTTTTCAATGATAATATTGTACGCGGTAAGTTTCTGCGACAATCTTTCTTCTATCGCGGCTCTGAGGTTTTCACGCTCAACAACGACCATTTCAACAGGCAGTTTTGAAATGGCGGCTTTTGCCGCTTCCTGAACGGCCGGTTCGACTACTTTCCAAAGATAATCGCTTCCTATATTAGTATGTATATCGTTTACTTTGTTGTAATCAGGCCTGAAATTAACCACTATGACAGCGTGCACGGCCTGCAAATCCTTTGACGCAGAACTGGCTTTAAATTCCTGCCTTTGCGTCTTTACATCATAGTTTACGACTTTGTGCATGATGGGAACTTTTAAACGCGTTCCTGGCAAGAAAGATTCAGTCTGTCCGGTCAAAATATTTATGCGTACGCCGACATAACCTACCGGGACCTGAAAAAAACTGCCCCATGCTATTGAGAAAATAAGCAGAAAACCGGC
>WRNH01000123.1 GCA_009776745.1 Endomicrobiia bacterium
TATAGTGATAGTTTCGTCTTTATTATTTGCGTTAAGTTTTATTTATAAATATAAAAAAAGAGTGAAAAGTGGAGATAAAGTGTTTTCGCAAAGCGAAACACAATATCTTCACTCTGCCGTTAAAAAGAGGTAAAATGAAAAAAGAATTTTTTGACAAGTCTGCGCGCAATTGGCATTATCCGAGCAAAGAAAAGTATAAACTTATAGAGGAAAATATTATTCCGCTTTTGGAATTAAAAAAAGAAGATATCGTTTTAGACGTCTGCTGCGGAACGGGCGCATTGATACCTTTGCTCAAAGACAAATGCGCCGAGCTCGCGGCATTGGATTACTCGATCGAGATGTTAAATAAAGCCGAAGAAAAAAACGGCAATGCCGCCGTTTATATCGAGGCTTCGATTGAGGATACGTGCTGCGCGGATGAGGAGTTTGATAAAATTATATGCCATAATTCATACCCTCATATAGACGATAAACAAAAAGCTTTTAAGGAATGTTTCAGAATTTTAAAGCCCGGCGGGATTTTTATCATATCCCACGACGCGAACAGACATCAGATTGACGAGCATCACAAAAAATGCGGCGCCGCCGTAAAAAATGATATGATGCCTTCAAATAACGACACCATGCTTTTTGCGGCAAACGCAGGATTTGAAACCGTTGAAATTCTTGACGAAGAAACATTTTATGCTGCAGTGTGTAAGAAGCAATGAATAATTGGGTTTCTCTAAAAACTCAACTTTGGCATACCCGTGAAATCGGGTATGCATGCTGCTTTTAAATGTGTCCGACAATAACGACAAAAATGGATTCCCGTTTTCACGGGAATGACGCCACTTTAGATAGGTTTTTAGAGATGCCCTTAATAAATAAAAGCGATCAGTCGTTGCCGTTTAAGCCGAAAACATATTTAGCGAAGCATTGTGAATGCCTTTTGTGCCTTTGACGCGCGCGAACAGTTTTTCGATCTCTTTTTTTAAGCCTTTGACGATAATTATTTCAAAACAGTCATGATGGCTTATGTGTATGTGCTGGGAAGATACGATGAATTTTTGAAAATCGTGCTGGACATCGGTGAGTTTTTTTAAAAGTTCTCTTTTATGATGGTCGTACACAATATTAATGGTTCCAATGACAGCGGTGTCGTCATTGCTGAGATTTTCGTTTGAAATATAATGATTGATCAAATCTTCTATGGCTTTTGAACGCGTAGGGTATTCCTGGTCTTCAATAAGCCTGTCGAATTTATCCAAAATGTCTTTGTTTAATGATACGCCGAAACGCGATAGTTTTGACATTGTTTTCCGTTTTAAGTTTTTTGTCCGGAGGTTAAAAGTTCGCTTCCGGAATCTTCGTTCTTCTTTTCTTTAATAATCTTTTCTTCGATTTCTTTAGTGTGAAATCTGTATTCAACTTCTCCGGGAGCTATAACATTTAACTCGCTGCGCACCATTCTTTCAATATAAGAAGGTTCGTGTTCAAGATAATAGATCCTTTTTTTTAGCAGCTCGTTCTGATATTTAGCGCTCTTAATGTCGGATTGTAATTTTCTTTGTTCAAAAAAACGCCTGGTTAACGTTCTGGACCCTTCGTTGAAAACCAGTATCGTTAAAGCAATTATCAGAATGATGTAACGTATTTTGAATTTTTTCATAGTTTGAAATACAGTGTGGAGCTTGAAGCGTGAAGAGTGGAATTTTTGTTCCGCCGAAACACAACAACTCCACACTCCAAACTCCACGCTGTTTTTATCGTATGCTTGAAAACGCAGCTTTTCCCAAATAGCTTGCTTTTGAACCAAGCTCTTCTTCGATCCTCAGCAGCTGATTGTATTTGCACATCCTGTCGGTCCTTGAAGCTGAGCCGGTTTTGATTTGTCCGGTGTTGAGCGCGACAGCCAAATCAGCTATTATGCTGTCTTCGGTTTCGCCGGAACGGTGTGACATGATCGCCGTATATCCTGCCTCGTATGCCATTTGAACCGCCGCAACGGTTTCGGATAATGAACCGATCTGGTTAACTTTTATAAGGATTGAATTGCCTATCCCTTTTTCGATCCCTTCTTTAAATATTTTTGTGTTTGTTACAAATAGATCGTCGCCGACCAGCTGCATTTTGGATTTTAACGTGTCGGTAAGCGGTTTCCAGCCTGCCCAGTCTTTTTCGCTGAGGCCGTCTTCCATTGAAATGACCGGATATTTTTTGAGCCATTCTTCATAAAATTTTATCATCTCTTCAGACGTTTTTACTTTATCGCTTATTTCGCCTTCAAGCGTATATTTTCCGTCTTTGAAAAATTCGCTTGCAGCGCAGTCTAAAGCTAAAAGAACGTCTTTGCCGAGTTCGTAGCCTGCTTTTGTTATCGCTTCCGATATCACTTCAAGCGCTTCAATATTTGACTTCAAATTAGGAGCAAACCCCCCTTCGTCGCCTACTCCGGTCGAATAGCCTTTATCATTCAAAACTTTTTTAAGGCTGTGAAAAACTTCGCAGCCCATTCTGAGCGCTTCGCGGAAATTAGGAGCGCTTACAGGCGCGATCATAAATTCCTGCAGGTCAACGTTATTGTCTGCGTGTTCGCCGCCGTTGATGATGTTCATTAAAGGAACAGGAAGCACATATTTGTCCGATTTTATATCGAAAACTTCTCTGACATACTCATAAACCGGCATCCTTTTTGAGTTTGCGCCGGCTTTTGCGCAGGCAAGCGATACGCCCAAAATCGCGTTTGCTCCGATATTGCTTTTGAAATCAGTTCCGTCAAGCTTGATCATTATATCGTCGATTTCCCGCTGCTTTTCTATTTCCATTCCGATAATTTTCGGAGCGATAATATTGTTTATGTTTTCAACGGCTTTCAAAACGCCTTTTCCGCCGAACCTTTTTTTATCGCCGTCTCTGAGTTCCAAAGCTTCCCTTTCGCCCGTAGAAGCTCCCGAAGGGACTGCCGCTCTCCCGAGCGTCCTGTCGTCAAGAAGAACGTCAACCTCAACCGTAGGATTTCCGCGCGAATCAATAATTTCCCTGCCGTGCACCGATACTATCTTTGCCATTTTACTGCCCCCTTTTTAACGTCAGAGTGGAAAGTGGAGAGTGAAAATATTGTGTTTTCGCATTTTGCGAAAACCTATTTGTATGTTTTGCCGCAGGCAAAACTCCTTATCTTCACTCTTCACTTTCCACTCT
>WRNH01000124.1 GCA_009776745.1 Endomicrobiia bacterium
AAATATAAAATATTAACGACAAAAAATACGTTTACTATATCCACCAAAATGCCCCGATCGTGAGGTCGGGGCATTTCTGTGAAGTAATTACGATTAACAAATAACAATTTATCTGCAAAGCATAGCCGGGCCGGGTGGACATTTTGAACCAAATAACATAATATAGTATAAATTTAAAAAAGGTTTCAGCCCGTGCGCGCAATTTTATGTAAAAAAATAATTATATTGATTTTGTTCTCCTGTTTTACAAACGCTTTTGCTCAAAACTCAGACGCAATTTGGAGTGGCTATGCCGAGCCGTGCGCATCTAAAAGCGTATCAAAATACGCTCCGCTGATCGCTTTGTCTGAGGGGGCGGCAATAAACGCCGTCGTGCATCTTTTTGACAGGTATATACTGAAAGAAAGCTGGGCGCAGGTAAGTTTTAGCGATATCGGCGATAATTTTAAAAAGGGCTTTGTGTGGGACAATGATATTTTTTCGACGAATGCTTTTTTTCATCCATATCACGGCAGCCTGTATTTTAACTCGGCGCGCGCAAACGGTTTAAGTTTTTGGCAGTCGGTGCCTTATCCTTTCATAGGAAGTTTAATTTGGGAGTTTGCCTGCGAAAACAACTATCCTTCGATCAACGACCTTGTCGCTACTTCACTGGGCGGAATAGCGTTAGGTGAAATAACGCACAGGATTTCTTTTCTTATTCTCGACGACAGCAAACGCGGGCTTGAGCGCGCCGGACGCGAAATTTTGGCGGGTATTATCTCGCCTATGGACTTATTCAACAGGATTTTGACGGGCAAAGCGTGGCGTCACTGCCTTGACGAAAAAGAAGAAAGCGAGAGAGAGTATTTTAAAGAAAAGTTCCATATAAATATTTCCGTTTTTAGCCGTTTCATGGCTGATTTGAACCGCAATCGCGACAGTTCCAACGTTGCATTGGGTTTTGCCGCTATTTACGGTGATCCTTTTGCAGACAAAGAACGTTTGCCTTATGATTTTTTTGTTGCCGACATTAATTTTAATATCATTGGAAATCAGCCGATCGTTACTGAAGCAAGCGTTGTCGGGCCGCTTTGGGGAAAGCAATGGGAAAAGCAGCCGCGCACTTTTTTTGCGGGCATTTTTCAGCATTTCGACTATTACGACTCAAATTCATTTGTTAAAAACGGTCCAATTCCTTACAAATTTGCCGCTCCTTCAGCATTTGGCGGCGGCATTTATGTAAAAAAACAGAAAAATGAAAACGAGCTGCCTGTTTTTTACGGCAGTTTTCACGCAAACTTTGTGCTTTTGGGCGCGAGCGAGTCTGATTATTATTTTGTTTATGAGCGGGATTATAATTATGGAACGGGTTATAATTTTGAACTCTCGGCATTGGTTAATTTTACAAAAAGCAGTTCCGCTTTTATCAAGCTCAAAACATATAAGCTTTTTACGTTCAATGAAGAAGAAGACGGGCCATATGACAGCATTTATGACGAATACAGCGTGCAAGGTAATCACAGCAATACCCGTTTCCATATATTTAACGCCGGGTGCGCTTACAGACTTACCGACGATTGGAGCATAGGCATAGAACAGCGCTTTTATTTACGCAAATCACGCTACAAATCTTTTAAAACCGTATCGTCAAATTCAACGGAGACCCGGCTAAGATTGACTTATTCGATTTTTAATTGAAAACCGAGATGGCGGAGTGAACGGCAGAGAAGAGATAATAGAGAATAGATAAACAAAAGCCGTTGCCGTTTCTGTCGTTACCATGTATCCATGCATCAATTAAGGATATGTTATAATAAAAAAGAGTGAAGAGTTAAGAGTGAAAAGTGGAGATGATGTGTTTTCGCAAAGCGAAAACTGATTAATAGGTTTCGGCTTCGCCACCCGATAGAAACATTCGAGTGCAGGCTGCTGCTGCTGAATAAAATCATTTAATAACAATATCTCCACTCTTCACTCTCCACTTTCCACTCTGTCGTTAACATGGGAGGGGAAAAATGAAGATTTTAATTACGGGCGGAGCCGGGTTTATAGGGTCTAATATTGTTGACGCGGCCATTGAAAACGGACATAAAGCCGTTATCGTTGACAATCTGTCTTCAGGCAGCATAAACAATATTAATAAAAAAGCAAAGTTTTATAAAACGGATATTGTCGACGAGAAAAATATCCTGAAAATATTTAAAAGAGAAAAGCCCGATATCGTTATACACTGCGCGGCGCAGATCGACGTAAGAAAGTCTGTGGCTGACCCGAAATATGACGCTGATATCAATATTTTGGGTTCTTTAAATATTTTAAAAGCCTGCGTTGAAAACAAAACGAAAAAAATAATATTCGCTTCCTCCGGAGGAACCATTTACGGCGAGTGCGGCGTCAAAGCTCCCGATGAAAACGCTTTTCCAAATCCGCTGTCGCCTTACGGGATCGCAAAGCATTCGGTAGAAAATTACATAAAGTTTTATTCCGAAATCCACGGGCTGAAATACACGATTTTAAGATACGGAAATATATACGGCCCGAGGCAAGACCCGAAAGGAGAAGCCGGCGTTATAGCCATTTTTGCTTTAAAAATGCTTAATAATGAAGCCGTAACAGTATTCGGAGACGGCAAACAAATGCGAGATTATGTTTACGTTGCAGACGCGGTAAATGCCAATATCGCCGCTTTGAAAAAAGCCGATAATCAAATAATAAACATAGGCACAAATAAAGCCGTTACTTTAAATGAAATAGTTGCTATAATATCTAAATTGTCGAAAACAAACAAAAAGCCCGTACATAAGCCTAAAAGGGACGGCGAACTGTTTAAGAGTTTTTTAAATAACGATAAGGCTAAAAAAGTACTAAACTGGAAACCTGAGACAAACATTATTGAAGGAATAAAAAAGACTCTTGACTATTTTAGTAATGAATAATTGAGGTATTTTTGCTTTGCGAAAATTTCGGCGAAGCCGGAACGCATACATTTTTAATTGTCTTTTAATGAGGTGATGAAATGAAAGCTTTTGTTTTGGCTGCC
>WRNH01000125.1 GCA_009776745.1 Endomicrobiia bacterium
AATTTTGTCATACCCGTGAAAACGGGTATCCATGCTGCTTTTAAATGTGTCCGACGATAACGACAAAAATGGATTCCCGTTTTCACGGGAATGACACGGCGTAGACAGAGGTACCCGTAATAAGTAATAATGGCGTTAATTCTCAAGACAAAACGGTTTTTAGGATAAAGAAATGAAAAAAGTATTGGCGGTATTAATTTCAATAGGCGTGATAGGCGTAAACAATGCGTATGCATTGTTTGACAGCAGGTACTGGGGGGTGCGCCCGCTGGGAATGGGCGGAGCATTTACGGCGGTGGCTGACGATGCAAACGCGCCCATGTATAATGTTGCCGGAACAGCGACATTGGAAAAGCCGGAAGTGACGGTGACGTCGGCAAAACTGTTTACAGGTTTGGACGGCGTCGACATGAGCACAAATTATGTCGGAATGGTATATCCCATAAGCGAGAAATTCGGAAGCGTGTCTGCGGCATGGTCGCTTTTTGGAGATACGGGATTGAGAAGAGAAGATACTGCAAGCATAGGATATGCCAGAACTCTTAATGATTTGAAAATATGGGATGAGATGGATTTGAGCGCAGGCATAGCTCTAAAATACGTAAGGCAGGAAGTTAATTTCGGCCACCATTCGTCCGGCGGAGGAAAAGATTCGCAAGACGCGGTAACGATTGATATAGGTATTCTGGCGCACTTGCCGTACGGGATAAGCGCGGGATTTAGCAGCAAATATATGACCCGTCCCGACGTCGGATTTTTCAGCGAAGATAAAGTTCCCGCGATGAATGTGATAGGGTTGGCGTATTATAGCGAAAAGCTGCCTGTGATAAAAATACCTAAATTTACATTAGCGGCTGATTATGAGATAAGAAGCAACGATGAAGATATGTTAAAAATAGGAGCTGAAAGTAAAGTTATAAACGGCAGTTTGTCATTAAGGCTTGGCGGATGGAGAGAACAGATAAATTTTGGAGCGGGATATGAGGTAAAGTTAGGAGAGTGGGGGTTGATGATAGATTATGCGTTCGGACTGCCGCTGGAAATACAGGAGTCAACCGGTTCGCATTTCCTGAGTTTAACTTTCAGGCTTCCTTAACGGCAGGTAAAATATAAAACATAAAAAGTAAAATATAAAATATTAACGGCGATTTTTTAACCTTTTATATTTTATATTTTACTTTTTACATTTTATATATACTGCGTTTCTCCGATACTTGCAATTGAGGTAATATATGCCGGAAGTTTTGCCTTCGATTTTTGAAAGATTGAAAAAAAATGACGCGTCTTTTTACTGTCTTTTCGCGGTTTTGATTTTGTCCGCAGCCGGAGGATTTGTATTTTCTGCGACGGTTCAGAGCGCGATTTTTGTAATCCTTCTTTTTTTCTTTTGTTTCATTTTTATTAAAAAATCATTTTCCGATAACGGTATTTATCTTGCGCTGCTGCCTTTGCTCGCGGTGTTTTTTTCGTATTTAGGCGCGGATTTTCAGGTAAACGCGCGCAATGCGTCTTTCGGTCTTATAAATGCTTTTTTGGTTTTTTTTATTATGCTGCACGGCGGCAAAAAAAGTAAAGAAAACACGCTCATGACGCTTTTATTTTTAGGTCTTTGGGTGTCGTTTTTTATTTTTATGCAAAGATTTTCCGGAAATCCCGATATAGAACGATCGATGTCTTTGAATATAAATATCATTGCGGGGTTTCTGCTTATCGTATATCCTCTGGCGTTCGGCTTTGTTGAAAAGAATAAAAATCCGGAAGCGTTTTTATTATTGGCTTTTATAATATTTGCCGCGGTCATTTTTACAAAATCCAGAACCGCGATAGTCCTTATATACGCAATAAACATATTTTATTTTATAAAATTGAAGGACCGGAGATATGTAGGAATATTTTTTACCGTTGTTTCCGTCATTGTTTTTGCAGGACTGATTTACGCGTTTTTTTTGAAATCCGAGTGGAAAAGTTTTTCCGAAAGGCTTATCTGGTGGAACGCTGCATGGCTTATGTTTAAAGATTATCCCGTTTTTGGGGTCGGGTTTGGAAATTACGGCGCGCTTTTTTCTTATTACAGACCGGAGCCGGTCTTAAATACTTTGTTTGCGCATAATGTATTTCTGCAGCTTCTTGCCGAGACCGGAATTTTCGGGATAATATGTTTTTTTACGTCATTTTACGTAATTCTCAAAAAGATACTGAGCTCGTTCAAATCGAAAAATGCGGATGCCGCGTACATGCGGTCTGCCGCCGTAAGCGTAATATTTTTTATTGCGTTTAATATAGTCGATTACGGTTTTTATCTGCCTGCATGCATGATCGCATTTTTTGTTTTGTGCGCTTTTTTATGCGGATCCGGAGAAAGTTTTCAAAGAAAAAATCATTTTGCGCTTATTATTATTGTTCCTGCGTTGATCGCGGCGTATATCGCGGTTCGTCCCGCGGTTGCAGAGCGTTATTATGAAAAAGGCAAAATGTACGCTTCAAAAAAAGATTATAATGAGGCAAAAAAACGCTATCTAAAAGCTTTAAAATACGACGGCAAAAATCCGGAATATTTCCATCAGGCGGCTGACAGCAGCTTTAAACTTTATGCCCTGGGTTCCCGGACGGAAATATCTTATCTTGACGAGGCCGTAGAATTTGAACTTATGGCGGAAAAACTTTTTGTTCATTCCGCGCAAATAAAAGCGGGGCTTGCAAATCTTTACAATTTAAAAGGCGACAATGAAAACGCCGCTAAATATGCCGCGGCCGCACGCGAAGCCGACAAATTTAATCATCATTACGGGATCGCGAAAGATACAATGCCGTAATTCGGAGAATGTTTATAAACTAAAAATTTTTATAAAGGGGTTTCTCTAAAAACCTGTATTTTCAGTGTCGTCATTGCGGCCCCCGAGCCGCAATCTCGTCGTGAACCATAGATTGCGGGTCAAGCCCGCAATGACAAAAGCGGGGTTT
>WRNH01000126.1 GCA_009776745.1 Endomicrobiia bacterium
TGTTGTGCGGGGTTTTACCCCGCTTATTAATTAATAGGTGCGCGGAACGCGCACTCCTTAATTACTCATTACTCAGTACTAATTACTCATTGGTTTTAATTATGGCAATACCTGAAGATATAATTGAAAGGGTCAGGCTTTCAAGCGATATAGTTTCAGTTGTGAGAGAGTATTTGCCCGATTTAAAAAGAGCGGGCAGAAACTGGAAAGCGTGCTGTCCTTTTCATAATGAAAAAACGCCCTCCTTTATCGTCAGTTCCGAAAAAGGCATTTTCAGATGTTTCGGCTGTAATGCCGCCGGAGACGTTTTTAAATTTGTGACGCTTATGGACAATATATCGTGGATCGAGTCCGTAAGAAAACTTGCCGCAAAGGCCGGAATTGAGATACAAGAAACAAAGGCCGATATAGTAAAAACGTCCGAAAAAACAAAACTCTTTGAAATTTTGGAAAATTCGGCTAAATTTTATAATAGATGTTTTTTGGAAAGTTCGCAGGCTGCAAAAGCAAGACAGTACCTTGAAAAGCGCGGAGTGAACGCCGATACCGTTAAAAAATTTATGATAGGTTATGCTCCGAAAGGGCAGCTTATCGGGCAGGCCGCAAAAAAAGGTTATACGCCGGAAATTCTTTCAAAAGCGGGAATAATAACAAAAAGCGAGCGGGGAAATTATTTTGAATATATGTCGGAAAGAGTGGTTTTTCCGATTTTTGACGTTCAGGGCAGAGTCGTCGCGTTCGGCGGGAGAACTCTGACCGACCAGCAGCCGAAATATTTAAACACTCCCGAAACTGTCGTTTATTCGAAATCTTCGAATCTTTACGGTTTGTTTCAAACATTGCCGGAACTGAGAAAGGAGCGGAAAATAATAGTCCTCGAAGGATATATGGACGTTGTTATTCCGCGGCAGTTCGGCATTGCGGGAGCGGTTGCTTCATTGGGTACGTCTTTTACTCAAAACCACGCAAAGCTTATCGCAAGATATGCCGACAGCGTGACTTTGCTTTTTGACGCCGACAATGCCGGAAGAACTGCGGCTCAGAGAGCTTTGGAAATTTTGATTGAAAACGGAATGCAGTGTTCGGCTGCGTCGCTTCCCGAAGGAGTTGACGCCGACGAATATCTTAATGAAAACGGAAAAGAAAAATTTTTAGAACTTATCGAAAGCAGTTCTAAAAGCGCGATTGAATTTATGATAGAGAGAGTTTCTGCGGACATAAAGAAAAACGTTCCGGAAACCAAAGCCAAAGCGGTTTCGGTTCTTTTGGATTTTGTTTCCAAAAGCGGAGACGATATTATACGCAGAGAATGGATAAAAATTTTATCGCAGCATATAAACGTCGATGAAGATGCAGTATGGAGAGAGTTTAAAAAGAAGCAAAGAAGCAGATTGTTAAAAAATCTGTCTGCAGGCAAAGAAGAAAATAATATTACGCTTAAAGAAGAAAAAAAGATAGGGTTGTCTTTAGAAGAGAATTTGATCAACATTATTCTTAGAGACAAAACTCTGGCTGAAAACGTTACGGAAGATATTTTTACCGATATAAGATGTTCAAAAATATTCGGCATGATAATGTCGGGTATGGGCGAAGCGGAAATTTCAAACTCTTTATCTGAAAATGATTTGGAATGGTTTAGCGGCATTACTCTTTCGCCTATAGAATACAATGACGTGAATGAAGTTTTTAACGCGCTTTTGAAGGATATAAATACGGAAAAACTTAGAAAAAGGCGCAAGGAACTTGAGAAGGAAATAATTTTAATGAGCGCCGGCGAAATCGCCGTTGACGGCAAAAAACAGGAAGAATATAAAAAATTAACATTACTTTTAAAAGGTTCGGGAAAATGAAAATGATAAAGAAAGATTTATTTCAGGGATTGATTGACATCGGAAAAGAGCAGGGATATTTAACTTACGAAGAGATAAATAAAAGTATTCCGCAAAAATCCATGATCGCCGAAAAAATCGACAGTTTTTTTGTTACTTTAGACGATTTGGGCATTAAAGTCGTAGATAATAAAGAGTATTTATCGGACAAAGCCCAAAAAAGCCAGCATGGAGAGGCCGTTGAGCAGACGGTCAAGGCAGCCAGCGACGACGAAGACATAAATCCCGTGAGAATGTATTTGAGCGAAATGGCGAAAGTTCCTCTTCTTGAAAGAGCGGTAGAGGTTGAGCTTGCGAAAAATATAAGAGAAAACGAAAAGAAGCTTAAATTTATCGTATTGGAATCGCCTCTTATCGTTAAAGAAATCCGCAATTGGGAAACTTTGATAAGCCAGCAGGAAATGACGCCGAAAGAACTGATGCCCAGAGGGAGAAAATCCCAGGCGCAGCTTCGCGGGATGGGCGTTAAAATTAAAAAAGCCGTCCAGAAAATTAACCGTATTGAAAAAAACATGCAATCCCATGAAGCCAGATTAAAACTGAAATCTTTATCTCAAAAAGAGAGAGCAAAAATAGAAGTAAAGATAAAGCAGCTGCGTACGGAAGTAATAAACCTTATAATCGGACTTAATTTGAATCAGGATAAAATAAAGAGGCTTATTAATAAGATCAAGACAACGGCGCAGAAACTTAATGAAATTAAAGACGAATTGAGAAGATTTGAAAGAAAATTTAAAAATTCTCCGTCGAAAGTGCAAGGTTTGTATAAGCAATATAAGTCCGAAAAGATAGGCGCCGCGGAATTCAAAAAACAAACAGGCTGCACTGTTTCTTCATCAGAAGAAGCGCTGGCGAACATTGAGGCAGCGCTTTCAAAGCAGGCAAACCTTAAAGAAGGTTTTGTGATCTCTCCTGAAAGTATGATAGAGACTGATAAGAAAATAAGGGATCTGGAAGAAATTATACACAGAGATAAAATGAAACTTATAGAAG
>WRNH01000127.1 GCA_009776745.1 Endomicrobiia bacterium
GTGAAGATAAGGAGTTTTGCCGAAGGCAAAACATATAAATAGGTTTCGGCAGGGACTTTGTCCCCGCCGAAACACAATATCTCCACTCTTCACTCTCCACTTTCCACTCTGTCGTTAAAAGGAGATGTTATGATTTTAATAATAGACAATTACGACAGT
Organism: Endomicrobiia bacterium; assembly: GCA_009776745.1. Taxonomy (GTDB): domain Bacteria; phylum Elusimicrobiota; class Endomicrobiia; order Endomicrobiales; family Endomicrobiaceae; genus Endomicrobium_B. The sequence goes on from WRNH01000127.1 coordinate 160, forward strand.
TTTTCGTACAACCTTTACCAGTATGCAGGGAGTATCAACAGCGACGTAAAAGTGATAAAAAATGATGAAATGGCCGTAGCGGGAATTGAAAAATTAAATCCTTCGCATTTGATCATTTCTCCTGGTCCGGGAAGGCCTGCCGATGCGGGGATATGTATAGAGACAATAAAATATTTTGCAGGTAAAATACCCGTACTTGGAGTATGTCTTGGGCATCAGGCAATTTGCGAAGCTTTTGGCGCGGAAATAACTTATGCAAAAACTTTAATGCACGGAAAAACAAGCATTATGCATATTGCAAACGGCAGCCCTATTTTTAAAGGACTGCCGCCCGTTCTTGAAGCTGCCAGATACCATTCGCTTATAGCCGACAGGGCAACTTTACCGGACGAATTGCTTGTAATAGCCGAAGACGAAGAGTCTCAGGTTATGGGCGTAAAACATAAAGATCATGACTTATACGGACTTCAGTTTCATCCTGAATCCGTGCTTACAAAGAACGGGAAAATGATAATAGAAAATTTTTTATATTCGGTATAAAAAATAGAGTGGAGAGTGAAAAGTGAAGAGTGAAGATAAGGAGTTTTGCCAAAGGCAAAACATACAAATAGGTTTTCGCAAAGCGAAAACACAATATCTCCACTCTCCACTCTTCACTTTCCACTCTGTCGTTAAAAAAGGGGTTCAAAATGATACAAAAAGCCATATATGAAATTGTTAACGGGCAAAATCTTACTATAGATAATACTAAAGCCGTAATGAATGAAATTATGGACGGCAAAGCCACGGACGCGCAAATCGCGTCATTTCTTACTTCGATGAGACTTAAAGGCGAAAGCATAGAAGAAATAACGGCCTGCGCAATGGTCATGAGAGAAAAATGCCAAAGGCTTGATCCGAAAACCGACGTCTTGGATATTGTGGGCACCGGAGGCGACGAACTTTCGACATTTAATATATCGACGGTATCTTCTTTTGTAATAGCCGCGTCCGGCATACCGGTGGCAAAACACGGCAACAGAAGCGTTTCAAGCAAATGCGGAAGCGCGGATCTTTTGGAAGCTTTAGGCGTAAATATTATGCTTACTCCGGCGCAATGTGAAGCAGTTCTGGAAAAAATAGGCATTTGTTTTTTGATGGCGCAGACATTCCATTCTTCAATGAAATATGTCGCAAAAGTCAGAAAAGAGCTCGGCATAAGAACTATATTTAATATTCTCGGTCCTCTGGCAAATCCCGCAAAAGCAAGATATGAACTTATCGGCGTTTATGACGAAAATCTTGTCGAACCTATGGCAAGAGTTCTTGCAAATCTCGGGGTCAAGAGAGCGATGGTCGTTCACGGCCACGACGGGCTTGACGAAGTTACTTTGTCCGACACTACTACAATATGCGAAGTAAATGACGGCAGGCTTAACAGTTTTTTTATTACTCCGGAACAGTTTGGCATGAAGAGATGTTCTCTTTGCGAACTTATAGGCGGAACTCCGCAGGAAAACAAGGAAATAGCGTTAAATATTCTTAAAGGCGAAAAAGGAGCTAAAAGAGACATAGTTGTTTTAAACTCCGCAATTTGTCTTTATATGTTCTACAATAATATAACTCTTAAAGAATGCTTAAAGACAGCTCAGAATATTATAGACAGCGGCAAAGCGCTCAATAAGCTTAATGAGTTTGTTAAAGCAACACAAGAGATAAGAGTGGAGAGTGAAGATACGGCAAGAGAAAAGAGTGAAGAGTGAAAAGTGAAGAGTGAAGATAAGGAGTTTTGCCTGCGGCAAAACCTATAAATAAGTTTTCGCAAAATGCGAAAACACAATATCTCCACTCTCCACTCTGTCGTTAAAAAGGGGCTTGAAAATGATATTGGATAAAATCACAGCGGCGGCAAAAATAAGAGTTGAGAAAGCAAAGCTTCAAAATTCTTTTGAAAAAATTAAAACGGAAGCAATATCCGCAGCAAGAAACGAAAGCTTCCTTTTTGAAAAAGCGCTTAAAAAAGATGAAATGAGCTTTATATGCGAAATAAAAAAAGCTTCGCCTTCAAAAGGCATTATTTCCCGGGATTTCAGATATGTTGAGATCGCGAAAGAATATGAGTCTGCCGGCGCGGACGCGATATCCGTTCTTACCGAACCCGATTTCTTTTTAGGCAGCAATAAATATCTGACGGAAATTAAAAACGCGGTAAACATACCCGTATTGAGAAAAGATTTTATAATTGACCAATACCAAATTTACGAAGCAAAAAATATAGGGGCAGACGCGATACTTTTAATATGTTCCATCCTCAGCTTTGACATTTTAAAAGAATTTATGAAAATAGCGCATGATTTGGGATTATCGTGTCTTGTTGAAACGCATGATGAAAAAGAAGTTGATACTGCGCTTAAAGCGGGCGCTAAAATAATAGGCGTTAATAACAGAGATCTCAAAAACTTTGAAGTTGATATCAATAACAGCATAAACTTAAGAAAACTCGTGCCTGAAGACAAAATATTCGTTTCGGAAAGCGGAATAAAAACAAAAGAAGATATAAATACTCTGCGATGGCACAAAGTCGACGCGGTACTGATAGGCGAAGAACTTATGAAAAGTGGAAATATAACAGAAAAGCTTAGAGAACTTAGGGCGGCAGAAGCCCAGAAGTTCGGCAGCTCGGCAGCTCAGCAACGGCAAAGATAAAACGACCGGATCTCCTCTGAG
>WRNH01000128.1 GCA_009776745.1 Endomicrobiia bacterium
CTCACCTTCTTTATTAACTTCAAATGATGGGAAGATGGGATGATGAGATGTTGAGCAACGGCAACAGCTTTCACGACCACAGCTCCTCTCAACATCTCAGCCTCTCAACTTCTCACCTTCTTTATTAATTTCAAATGATGGGAAGATGGGATGATGAGATGTTGAGCAACAGCAACAGCTTTCACGACCACAGCTCCTCTCAACATCTCAGCCTCTCAACTTCTCTTCTTCTTTACTGTATCAATGCGCTAAACGACAGCAGATATTTGGTAAAATTTTCATTATTTATTTTATACTGATGGGCTGCGGCGGAAAGCTCATAACTTCTTATTCTTAAACCGAATCCGTAAGTGTATTGATAAGTATCGTTGTCAAAACTGTCGTCGCTGACAAATCCCATACGGATACAAATCGCGCCGTTTATATACTGCTCAAAGCCGAACCTCAGATACTCTTCCTGCAAATCCCCGAATCTGTAAAATTTCTTTTCAAAGTCGGTAGCAAACAAAAAACCTTTGAAGTGATATCCCGTGCCTGCCCTGAAGATAAAAGGAAGCTGCTCGGTGTTATAGTCGTTCCAAAACATAAATCCGGCTATGTTTTTAAGATCCATTCCGAAAAACACATTGTTTCCTGCCGGAACCGCAAGAGACAAATCTAAAGCAAAACCGTTGCCCGAACCTACGTTTGAATGGGGATATCCGCCTATAATGGAAGACTCGCCTATTTTGCCGTAGAGATAAGTCATGTTTATGCCCATAGAATAACCTTTTTCATTTTTCTGTCCGGCAACAATAGCAAGAGAGTTAATATACGTTTCGGTATTTAAATAATCGCCTCCAGAATAATTTTGCCTGATAGAATTATTCGATAAAGCCTGCCATATCAAACCGCCCGTATCTTTTATCATTATAAAAGACGTCAGACCCGATCCGGAACCGTCTATCTCCGCTACTCTGCTCGGAGAAGCGCCGCTTTGACGCCTGATAACGCCGCTGACTTCGGCTTTTGTCCCTTCGCGCGAATATCCGTACATGGCGGAGTTGTAATAATAAGAGTCGCTAAACCCAGCAAGACCGGCACCGGCTTCCCCCATCGCCATAGACCTTGCGGTAGGAGCCGCGCCGTCATAACTGTTGGGCTGCGTCGGAGCCCTTTTTGCAAAAGCATTCTGCGCCGACAAGAAAAGCAATAAACTAAAAACTACAGTAATTTTTTTTAAGTTCATAAAAACCCTTTTTAACGACAATTAGTAATGAGTAGTAAATAATTAGTAAGGGGCTCTATCTAAAGCGGTGTCATTCCCGTGAAAACGGGAATCCATTTTTTGTCGTTATCGTCGGACACATTTAAAAGCAGCATAGATACCCGTTTTCACGGGTATGACAAAATTGGGTTTTTAGAGAAACCCCATTACTAATAGCCGTTTTATATTTCCTGCATCTGATTCAATTTTCTGTATATTCCGTTTTCCAAACGTATCAAATCTTCGTGCCTGCCGGTCTCGGCAACGCGGCCATTGTCCATAACGACTATTTTATTCGCGTTTCTGACGGTGGCAAGCCTGTGCGCGATCAAAATCACCGTCCTGTTTTTCATAAGATTTTCTATCGCGGCCTGCACAAGTTTTTCCGATTCGGAATCCAAAGCGCTCGTAGCTTCGTCAAGAACAAGGACAGGAGGATTTTTCAGCATGGCTCTGGCTATGGAAACCCTTTGCTTTTCTCCNCCGGACANTTTTAATCCTCTTTCCCCGACTTGCGTGTCATATCCGTCGGGAAGTTTTGATATAAAATCGTGCGCATTGGCGTTTTTGGCCGCCTTTATCACATCTTCCTCTGAAGCGCCGAAACTTCCGTAAGCTATATTGTATTTGACCGTATCGTCAAAAAGCATTACGTCCTGCGTGACTATGCCAACTTGTTTACGCAGAGATTCAAGCGTAACGCGTTTTATATCCTGACCGTCAATCAGAATCTGCCCTTGCTGAGGGTCGTAAAATCTCAAAAGAAGATTTGCCAGCGTGGTTTTGCCCGAACCCGAATGCCCTACGAAAGCTACTGTCTCGCCGTAATTGATAGTCATATTAAAATCTTTTATCACGCTTTTGTCCGGCAAATATCCGAACGTAATGTCTTTATAAACTATGGATCTCGCAAAAGGTTTTAAAATAACGGCGTTTTTTTGGTCTTGTATCGAAGGCTGCTCGTCTAAAACTTCAAAAACTCTTTCCGCGGCCGCCAAAGCGCCCTGTATCTGCGAATTTACGTTCGCAAAATTTTTAATAGGCTGGTACATCTGAAATACCGCGCCCAAAAACGTGACAAACGCGCCTGTAGTCCACACGCCGTTAATAATATCGCGTCCGCCGAGAAACAATATCGCCGCGCCTGCCATAGCGCCCATAAATTCCATTATGGGGCTTGAACGCGCGTCAACTCTTATGATCCTTAAGGCTATATGGTAGAATTTGTTATTGTCATTTTGGAATCTGTCATGCTCGTGTTTTTCAGTTTTAAAAGCTTTTATGACGGAAAATCCGTTAAGCATCTGGTGCAGCGAAGAATAAATTTCCGCCATCTGGATCTGTCCTTCCTTAGATGCTCTTCTGATTTTTTTTGAAAATATTATGAGCGGTATAGCCGCTATCGGAAAACCTATAAAAGTAATGAGCGCAAATTTCCAGTTAAGGTAAAAAACCGT
>WRNH01000129.1 GCA_009776745.1 Endomicrobiia bacterium
GGAAGGGATGGAAGATTAACAATAGAACAAGCAAGAAGAGTAGTGCCGTTATCAGCGCCGGCAGCAATACAAGCAGCAGAGCAGGCGGTACCGGCAGCGCATGAGCAGTCGTCGCCTATGCAGCCGCTGTCTGTACAGTCGTCGCCTGCGCTACAGGCGCCGGCAATGGCGGAAATTCCTGCAGTTGCAGAAGTGGCGCCTGTAAGTGTGGCAACGGAAATGTTATTAGGTTCGCCGAGGGAACAAGTATTCAATCAGGTATTTGAGATAGCCAAAGGGCTGCTGCCGGAAGCAACGCACGATGCGGTATATGTGGCAGTGGATGCGGCGATAGCGAATTGCGGAGTGGTGGCGTTAAACCAATACGGCGTAAACGTTGCAACGGAAGTCGCGGTTGATTTGTTGAAGAAAATAATCGGTGAAGAAATGCAGCAATACGAAAACGGTATAGATAACAGAATGGCGGCGACAAGTGAGATCGGCGGTCAGCAGGCGTTGGTTCAGGTCGGAGAAATAAGAAATCTTGGTGACTTTGCGATAGGAGAGTTTAGACAATTTGAGAGAGGATATAGAATAGAAGAGACAATATTTGCCGATGACGGCAAAATGATTTTGCTGGAAAACAGGACAGATAGACAAGCGGGACATATGCAGACGGTAGGGTCTGTTGGAGAAGTTGATGAGTTTATAAGCAGATATGGAGAGCCGTTAGTGTTAATGCCGCAAGGGCAGATGGAATTGTATAAAGATACGATAACGATGTTAGAATCTTCGCCTATCTGGGCAGGAATAGAGAAGATGTTAAGTAAATCGGTTTATGCCAATATGGGGCCGGAGGAATTATTAAAGGCGGTGGGATATATGCTGCTAGTCAGAAAAGATTGCGCAAGCATATTAGACGGGATCGGGTTAGGCGTGGACTTTGATTTCGATTCCGTTGATGCGGTGTCAAAAATAGAAGAAGCGTATTTAAAGAAGACGAGTATTTTATTGGATGCAGTCAGTAAGGGAATTTTGAATGCTTACGAGTTTGACGCGGAAGCAGATTTATTGATAGCTGAAAGAAATACTTTGATGGCAATAGCAACCGGGACAAGAGAGAATAGGGCGAAGATAATGAGCATACTTGATGCAGAAAATGAAATATCTGATGCAAGCGACGTGGCAGTTTTGACTAATTTTGCAAAAACCCAAATGAAAGTGAGAGGGAATATTTTTGTAAGAGGGTTAGCGGAGTATATGGAAGTGACATCTGAAGAGAAGTCTGAAGTTGATTTAAGGACTGCGTTAAGCAACCTGAAAGATGCGGTTGAAAAGAAGCAAACGGTAAGGGAGAATTTTAAGAATTTCTTTAGCGGCAGCAATAAGAGTATAATAGATGAGGCATTACCGTTATTTGACAATAACAGCGGAGGACGGAAGAACAGAGGAATAGTGATGTCGCCGTTAATGGCAAAAGCGGTGGCGCAGGCGGCGTAGAACGGCAGGTAAAAGGTAATAGGTAAAACGGCAATTACGAAAATTACGAATTACGGGGACTGCGTCCCAATTACGAATCAACGGTAACGGCAAAACGGCAATTACGAATCAGCGGAAAAGTAAAAATGTGGAGGATAAAGCAGCTTTGTCCGTTTTTAATTTTCACGATAATTTCATAACTTTTATTTTTTATATTCACATATAAGAAGTAGAATATATACATAATTAATAAATAAAATGCCTATAGGGGGGTAATAAATAATACAGGAGCATCGGATGTTTTCAAGAAAAGCGTCGTCATTTCGGATGTTTTCCGGAAGGGGTTTCCTGTTTAACAAGAAACTTGCGGTGTTTTTTATATTTATAAGTTTATCGATAAACGGATTTACGCCGAGCGCGGCGGAGGTAAGCAGGTATAGTTTTGTAATGGTAGCGGCAACGATAGCCAAGAGCGCGGTTGTGGAGATATTTAAGAAATGCGATGCGACGCTTACGAATATGGCAGGGAATTTTTATATTAATCTTTTCAGTTCATTAGAAAGAACGCCGATGAATCAGCCGAAAGACGGAGGCGCAAATAAAGAAGAATCGTCAAAAAGCGGCGGAGCAGCTGGCAATTTTTATGTTACGCATACGGCATTTTGTAAAAAAAATCTGGAGTATAATATTGATCACTGTTATTTGTCGAGCGGTATTATATCGGAGAAGCTGATAATTGGCAGTGAAGTAAAAAGCAGAATTGTTTTATGCAGTATAATAATATTATTTTTGATATTTATAGCTGCGATATTACAGAGGAAAAAACTTAATGAAATAATAAACAAAATAAATATATGCAGGAAAGCAATCCCGGTTTAGGACAGAACTAAGCCGGGGTTTCTTTTTTGTGGAGCGTTTAAAATGGAAAACAAAAAAATAAAAGAGAAGGCCGGAGGAATTATGAAAATCAAAGAAAAGATCATGGAATATTTTCATGAATACTGGGGGAAGCGTGTATTTATGAAAAGCGTGTCGATGGTGGTGGTGATATGTTTTTTGGTGAACATAGC
>WRNH01000130.1 GCA_009776745.1 Endomicrobiia bacterium
TTCTGATGACCACGGGCTTTTAGCCCTAAAGGGACTCAATCTTCCAACGCCCTTATACGCTTAAATTATACTTTCTTTTTATCGAACAATGGGGACGGAGGAGTTGACCCAAAATTTATTGGCTGTTTGCAACTAACGCTCTTCTCAAGTTTTATCCTACAACATCAAGAATATTTGCTATTTTTCTAAAACTCAAATTTGTATTTTGGGTCAACTCCTCCGTCCCCGTGACCCATAAAGGCGATATGACAATTGACGAAGTGATAAGCGCAGCAAAAAAGCCAAAGGCATCGATGACGACGGCTATAGGTCTGACTTTATCAAAATGACTGAAATGTATAAGATGATTAAATAAAGACTCCTAAAGGAATAACTTCCGGCATTGCCGGAAGTTATTCCTTTAAGACTTTTAATAAAATTTGTATAATCTAAAAGCTTTCCGGCTGAGAGAAAGCATATTATGGACAAATAAACCTTATTATTGAACTGAGTTATCTTTGTACCTTGAAGGCGAAGCCTTTCAGGGTCTGTTTTTAACTGCAGATTGCGGGGCAAGCCCGCAATGACGATAAATAAAGAGGTTTATATGCACAAATCCATAATTTTAAACAATATCAGCCTATACTTTCCAAATAAAATTTGTTTTGAAAATTTCTCGGCGCAAATACAGTCCGGCAGCCGCATTGCAATAATCGGAAATAACGGCAGCGGCAAATCTTCTCTTTTAAAAATAATTTCAGGAACACTGTCTCCGTCCGAAGGGGAAATCCTAAATAACGAAAACATTGTTTTCGGCTATGTGCCGCAGATCGTCTATGAATACGAAAACTTAAGCGGCGGACAAAAATTCAATAAAGCGCTTAGCGTTGCGTTTTCGCTGCGTCCCGACGCGCTTCTTCTTGACGAACCTACCAATCATCTGGATTTAAAAAACCGTAGATCTCTCATGAAAATGCTTGAACATTATAAAGGAACATTGATAATAGTTTCGCATGATGCGGAGCTGTTAAGAAGTTCTATCGATACTTTTTGGCACATAGACAACGGCAAAATCACCGTATTTTCGGGAAGATTTGACGATTATAAAAATGAGCTGTTCCAAAAAAGACAAAGCCTTGAAGATGAGCTTACCCATTTGAAAAAAGAGAAAAAAGAAAACCACAAAGCGCTGATGAAAGAGCAGGAACGTGCGAAAAAAAGCAAAGCGCGCGGTGAAAAATTTGTAGAACAAAAAAAATGGCTTCCGGCAGTAGGCGATTTAAAACAGAGTTATGCCGAAAAAGCTTCAGGCAGAAATAAAGGAAACATAAATGAAAGAAGAGGAAGTATAAACGAGCAGCTTTCGGCTTTGAGAATACCCGAAATTTTAAAACCTAAATTTTCTTTAACGGCAAAAGATATCGGCTCTAAAACCATACTTTCTTTAAGCGGCGCAAGCGCGGGTTATGCAGGTGGGAAGATGGTTTTACGCGATATAACTTTATCGGTATCAGGCGGCCAGCATCTGGCAATAACCGGAGATAACGGCTCAGGCAAAAGCACGCTTCTTAAAGCAATTTTAAATTATCCCGAAATAATCAAGGAAGGCGTTTGGAGCGTGCCTGCTGCCGATGACATTGCTTATCTCGACCAGTATTACGGTACTTTAGATAATAACAAAACTGTTATTGAAATATTATCGGAAGCCGCTCCGCAAAAAACGCATGCGGAATTAAGAGACATTTTAAACGGATTTTTATTTAGAAAAAACGAAGAAATAAATAAAAAGACCGAAATTTTATCAGGCGGCGAAAAAGCGCGTTTAAGCCTTGCAAAAATCGCAGTCAAAACTCCTAAACTTTTACTTATAGACGAAATCACAAATAACATAGATTTAGAAACAAAAGAACATGTCGTTCAGGTTTTAAAAAAATATCCTGGCGCAATGATCATCGTATCCCACGACATCGCTTTTTTAAAAGATTTATGGGTCACGGGGACGGAGGAATTGACCCAAAAATAAATATTTAATAAGATGAGCATATGCCAAGAACAGTAAGAAAAAATTTTGACGGAAAATATTTTCATATAATGGTGCAGGGTATTGCAAAAGAAAACATATTTTCAGACGATAATACAAAAGGATACTATTTAAGCTGCATGCAAAATGCAGCGGAAAAGAATCCTGTTGCCATTTTAGGTTTTTGTTGAGTAATCACGCGCATTTGTTGTTATCTGCCGAAAACATATCTATTGCTGCAAAATATATGAAATTAGTTAACGTTGAGTATGCAAGGTATTACAATACTATAAATCAAAGAGTCGGTTATGTTTTTAGGGACAGATTTAAAAGCGAAGTTATTCAAGATAAGAAATATCTTTTAAATTGCCTTGTTTATATTCATAATAATCCGATTGAAGCAAAAATAGTTAATAGAGCGCAAGATTATAATTATTCAAGCTATACGAATTATCTTACCGGAAGGGGAATTGTTGATTTTAAAGAAGCAAAAGAACTTTATGATATAAGCCCTGAAAATAT